>JAYZGM010000240.1:0-15416 GCA_036336225.1 Acidobacteriota bacterium
CTCGATCTCACCTTGGCGCCACTCCACATTGTCGACCCCGCGCTTGGTAGCCAACGCCTTCGCCCGTTTCAGGACCTGCGCCGAGCGGTCGATGCCGATCACGTGCCCGGCCCACCTTGCCACTTCCAGCGTCAGGAACCCCTCGCCACACCCCAGGTCTACAACACGTATCGGTGGAAGCAGCAGCCCAAGCCCGCGCGCCCACGCCGACCAGCTCCGTCCCGGCACGAGTTGTCTCACGCCCGCCCCATTCGTACTCCCGTGGGTTTCGGCGTTCTCTCGACGACGTCGCAAAGTATCGCGCAAGCGGACGTCGTCGGCGCGAATCACCGCGGTTCGGCGCGCTGCCTCGAAGCGGGTCTGCAAGAACGCCCACACCGGTCCGAGATCCTCACCCGCTTCGTCCGGATTGGCGCGGAGGAAGGTGAAGCCCCCCTCGCGTTCTTCATCGATCAACCCGGCGTCGCGGAGCATTCCCACGTGTCGTGACACCCCGGACTGAGCAATCCCCAACACCGCGGTCAACTCACTCACGTTGAGACGCTCGCGGATGAGCAGCCTGAGAAGACGGAGCCGCACCTCATCGCCGAGTAGACGAAACAACGTGCTTGCATCTTTCACATCTATAAATATAGATATATGGATTCTCCGATGTCAACACAACCGGCGCCTCGGGCGCTGGGTTGACCGCGGGCCGGGAGCGCCCGTGCGTTGCGCGGGTCTGTCAAGGTTGCTAAGCTCGGAGCATGCTCACACGTAAGTGGATGGCGCTCGTTGTAGGCATCACTCTTGGCGCTGGCGCCGTCGCTGCCCAACAAGATGCCATTCCGGTATTCCGGGCAGCCACCGAGTTGGTTGACCTATATGTCACGGCGACCGATCGCAACGGGCGACTGGTACCCAACCTGCTCCAAGAAGACTTTGCCATCCTCGACGAGGGTGCCTTGCAGGAGATTGTGCTCTTTGAGAACGAGGTGCGCCCGATCACGGTGGTGGTCATGCTGGATACAAGCGCCAGCATGACCCCAAGCCTCGATTTCCTCCTTGCTGGCGCCGAGCAGTTCATCATCAGGATGCTGCCGGACGATCGGGCAAAGGTCGGGGCGTTCAACGACAAGATCCAGATTCTTCCCGAGACCGACTTCATTAGCGACCGCGACGCGCTCATCCGCGACCTCGACCGCCTCCAGTTTGGCAATCCAACCCGTCTGTACGACGCGATCGCGGCCAGCATCGTGTCGCTCAAGGATGTCGACGGACGAAAAGTCGTATTGGTGTTTACCGATGGAGAAGACACCCAACACGAGATCGGCTGGCGAGACGCGTTGGAAATGGCGCAGCTCGAGGAGGTGATGATCTACACCATCGGGCTCGAAAGTAATTACTTCAACGGCGTCCGACAGGTTCGGAGCCGTCCCGACGGCCGTCTAAAGACATTCGCCGAAGAAACCGGTGGTGGCTACTTCGAGCTGAAGGACACCGACGAGCTTGGTCCCACATTCACCCGCGTGGCCCAAGAGCTCCATAGCCAGTATGTGCTCGGCTTCGTCCCTGAGGTTCGCGACGGCAAAGTGCACGAGCTGGAAGTCCGTGTCCAGCAGCGTGGCACCACGGCGCGCGCCCGCAAAAGCTACATCGCCCGAAGCGAGTAGCTCTTCACGGTTTCATGTACTCGCCGCGGATCGAGCTCGCGCTCACAACCGTCCTCGAGGCTCATCGTCTCAACCGCAGGAAAGCGGGCCGAGGGTTTGAGGCCACCCATGTGCTGGCCGTCGGTCTCATTACGCGTGACTTCGGGTTTGGCGAGGACGCGGTTGTCGCGGGATTCCTCCACGATACGCTCGAAGACACCTCCCTCGAGCCGGACGTGATCGCCGACCGGTTTGGCGACCATGTACTCGCGGTGGTCCCAGACGTCACCGAGCTACCAAAGACCCACCCCTGGAGAGCTCGCAAGGAGGCCTACATCGACCGACTCCGACAGAGTCCGCACGACGACGCCTGGGCCGTCGCCACCGCCGACAAAATCCACAATCTCTCGAGCATGACGAACGGTCTGGAGCGGCAAGGACCAGCGTTTGTCGACGCGTTCACGGCGGGTCTTGACGACATGGCGTGGTATCAGCGCGCCGTCTATACGATGTTGGCCACCGACTGGACTCACGCCATCCTTGACGAGCACGCCCGACAGCTCGAGCGGTTTCTGACAGTTGCCGCCCTCACGACCCCGTGACTTCTCCTCCCCCTGGCCGGCCGACGACGCGTTCCCGTGGCACCCGTTCGGTCGCCATGGGCCGCACCGGAGTCATTGCCACGAGCCAGCCGCTTGCATCGGCCGCCGGGCTTGGCGTGTTTCGACACGGGGGCAACGCGATCGATGCGGCCGTGACCGCGGCGGCTGTGCTTGCTGTGGTCGAGCCGACGATGACCGGTATCGGGGGCGACCTGTTTGCCATCGTGCATGATGCCCGAACCGGCCACACCCGCGGACTGAACGCCAGCGGGCGCGCACCCGCGGCAGCCGGGCTCGACGAGCTCCGTCGACTCGGGCACGCCGCCATGCCCCACCGCGGCCCCCTCTCGGTGACGGTGCCTGGCGCGGTCGACGGCTGGTCGATATTGCTGAACGCTCACGGAACCTACTCTCTCGCCCAGGCCTTGGCCCCAGCCATCAGGTATGCGCGCGACGGGTATCCGGTGGCAGAGGTCGTCGCACGACAATGGCAGGACGAAACGGCCACCCTGGCCGCCGACCCGACCACGGCCGCCGCGTTGCTGCCGGGCGGACACGCACCGGCGGCTGGCGAACGATTCAGCTGTCCCGCGCTGGCGACGAGTCTTGAAACACTCGCGAGTGATGGCCGCGACGCGTTGTATGACGGCCCACTCGGTCACGCGATCGCGCGGGACATCACGGAGCGAGGTGGCTGGCTCACGGCGTCCGATTTTCGCACTCACCTGTCGGAGTGGGTTGAACCGATTCGTGGCCTCTACGGCGAGGTCGAGCTGCTCGAGCTTCCCCCGAACACCCAAGGTTTTGTGGCACTCGAGGCGCTGAACATCGTCCGGCACGACAACCTGAGCCAACTCGGTCACAATACACCGGCCTACCTGCATCTCATGCTTGAGGCGCTCGCGATGGCGTTTGTCGACAGAAACACCCACCTGGCCGACCCGGCGGCGTTTCCAAAGACCACCCTGCAACGACTGCTTTCAGAGGACTATGCCCAGGACCGTCGACGGGCGATTCGATCCGACCGGGTGAGCCACCATCCAGCACTCGGCGCGGATCATCGCCATTCCACCGGGGACACGGTCTATCTGGCTGCCGCCGATGAGCAGGGCAACCTCGTGTCGCTCATTCAGTCGTTGTATGAGGGGTTTGGCGCCGGCATCGTGGCCGGCGACACGGGCATCGTCTTGCACAATCGCGGGAGTCTATTTGTCACGGACCCGGAGCATCCGAACCACCTGGCGCCGCGTAAACGACCGCTACACACACTGGCCCCCGCCCTCGCGTTCTATCAGGGACGACCGTGGTTGGCGTTTGGAGTCATGGGTGGCGACATGCAGCCACAGGGGCATCTCCAAGTGCTGTTGAACATGACCGCGTTCGGGATGAATCTTCAACAGGCGGGCGAGGCACCCCGGGCCCGCTACGACCCGACGGGCATCGCGCTCGAGGCCGGGATTGCGCCTGCCACCGTGGACGCCCTCACGAAACGTGGCCATCGCGTGGTCCAGGGCCTCGGCTTCGGTGGGTTCCAGGGCGTCCTCATCGACCCGGACACCGGCACCTTGATGGGCGGATCGGATCCACGGAAGGATGGGGTGGCAATTGGGATCTGAGTGGCAACTCTTCGTCCGAAGCCCCATGCTCTTCGTGCCGAGGAATGCTCTAGGGTTCAGGCGACCTGACGCTGAGCGTTCAGGGCCCGACGCTTTTCGTATGGAGATCCGCCGCGTTTTCCGGTTGCTGGATGATTCGGAGCAATGGCGTTCGTTCTCTGAGGACCGCCGGCGAAGCACAACGGTCGCCCTGAACAAACATCTGTGTATTGCTCCCCGAGCGATGAGTGCCTTCTCACCCGGAACGAAGAGCCCCTAACCAACGTTCATGCGCAACCTCATAGCCGGCCTCATCGCGTTTGGCCTTGTCCTGTTTGCTCTGGGGTTGGTCTCGACACTGCGGTATCACCGTCGTAGTCGTGAGCGCGAGCGTCACGAACTGCTCTCGACGGGGAGACAAATAGTGGCCGAGGTCCCGACGCGGGATGGACTCGAGTTGTTTGTGACCGACACCGATCACTTTTACTGGGGACCGATTGCGATCCCGAAGGCGTCGATCCGCTTGGCACGGGTCCTCATCAATGGCAGCCCGCTCACGTCGTATCACTCCCGGCGCCACCCATTTGACGACCCAGGCGACTCGGGGTCATTCGCCGATCGGCCCGAGGGCATCGCCCACGACAGGTGGGACGTGCTGATCCGCACCGACTCCGGCGACACGCTGGTCGAGTGCGGAAGCATCCGGGAACGGGTCTCTCAAGAACTCGCGCGCGCGGTGTTCGATACCGTTCAAGCTGACATGGAAAAAAGGGACGAGGGGAAGACGTCATAAACGACTCTTCGTTCGGAGCGACCTGACGCGTATCGTTCGCGGCCCTGTGCTCACCGTTGAAGACCAACGAACCAGTCTTCGTGCGCGAACCGGTCTGCTCGAAGACCTCCGCCGTGGCTTCGCCGTCGGGTCTGAGCACGAACGCCATCGCGCGAAACAATCCAGTACCGGCAAACCTCGAGCAGAATCTCCGCACGAACAGCCTGGGGCCCCGAACGAAGAGCTCAGAGTACGAACCCCTCCGCACACGGGTCATCGTCGTCTATGCAGAATGTGTGTTCTCCGGTGATCCACGCAGAGCCTTCGATTTCGGGGATGATGGCGTCGTGCTCGCCGATCAGGGTCCGACGAAGGAGACGACCGCGAAATGTGGTACCCACGAGGCCCTCGTGCACAAAAGTCTGGTCGGGCGCAAGTAGACCCATCGCGTCGAGGACGGACATGACCGCGGCGGTTGCGGTCCCAGAGGGTGAACGGTCTACCTGTCGATCAGCAAACACGGTCAAGTTGCGGAGGTCCGCGTCTGACCGCTCGGGCATCCCCGTGAACACCGTCCCATAAATCCCCGTGAGATCCGCGATTTCTGGATGGGTCACGCGGAGGGCGGTCTCGACCATCCCCGCTATCTGGAGACCAGCCTCGCGGAGACGAGACAGCGAGTCAGCACGTAAAGGAATCCCGACCGCCTCGCTGTCGACAATCGCGTAAAACACCCCACCGAAAGCGATGTCCACTGGCACGACCCGGTCGTCAAGCGCAATCGGGAAACCCGCTCGAAAGACAAACGATGGCATGTGCTCAACCGCCACTCCCCGGACGCGGGTCAGACCCGCCTTGGTCCCCACCAGGTCGATGATCGCGCGTGCCCGCACCAGACCGGCCGGGGTCTCGAGAACAATCGGAGGTGGTGAATCCGCCACAGCGATGAGCCCGCGTTCGAGTGCGATCGTGCACACGGCGACCACACCGTGACCACTCATCGAGCCATAGCCCGCGTTATGCATAAACAAGACACCGGCGTGGGCCTCTTCAGTGCACGGCTCCGTGAGGACCGCGCCACACATGTCAGCATGCCCACGCGGCTCGCGCATCAACGCGCGTCGCAGCCGGTCGCAATGGTCTTGCACCCACTGCTGTTTCTCGGCCATCGTGGTGCCCTCTGGCGTCGGGAAACCACTCGTGACCAGCCGCAACGGCGCTCCCGCCGCGTGCGCGTCGATAGTTTGAATACGATGAGTAGCCACGAGCACACGAGCCGCGCTCGCCCCGAACGAGGAACGAACAGAGCGCCGAACGAGATGTTGTTCACTACCCCCGAGCGATGAGCGGAGGGCCGCGAACGAGAAAGTGTTTACTACTCCTGAACGAAGAGTTCGTCACCAACCAGTATCATAATTTGGTGCCACTACGACTGACCGCGACCGTATGCCTGCTCCTTCTACTGCCTGGTGACGTCCAGGCTAATGACGTCCACGAGCTGGTGGGGCGAGGCTACGAGCTCGCCTACAACCTCGACCACGACGAGGCGGTCGATACGTTCGAGGCGGCTATCGTCCGATACCCCGACCATCCAGCCCCGCATCGCGGTCTGGCCGCAGCCGCGTGGACACGCCTCCTATTTCTACGAGGGACGATGACCGTCGATGACTATCTCGGCAGTGTCACCCCGCGCCAGGTCGAGATGCCGGATCCCCCGCGGGCGCTGGCAGACACGTTCGAGACCCACTCGGAACGAGCGACCGAGACCGGGACGATGCTGACGCGCACTACGAGCTCGGCGCATCAGTCGCGCTGGCTGCCTCCTATCTGGCCACGATCGAGGGCAAGAGTTTCGCGTCGTTTCGACCGGCCAAACGTGCCTACACAGCGCTCGAGGGGGAGCTGCAACTCCTCCTCGGGCGCTACCCTCTAACTGCCTGACCGATCGCCGGAGCCCGCCAGGGTGCACCTGAGTGCCAGGCCTCGGTCCAAGACCGCGGTCGGACACGCGCTGCCAGGACAATCGACCTCGCGCGCGGTTTCTCAAGCGTCGCGCGGGCCCGCTTGGCGGAGGTGCGTGTCCGAACCCGCCATCCCTAAGAGCAAGGCACGTGCCGCGAACATGGCATGCCCCGAACAACCAGTAACTTACTGACTACAAATGTTTTATTCGGACACAACAGAGGGATCGATATGCAGAGGCGTAAAGGTTGGATTAGGGCGCGGATACGGTTTGGCGCGGCGAGCGACAGGAGTGGAGGTGACGACCGCGCACGGGTGCTCAAGACCGATTCCGGCGGCTCTCACACAAACGGGGTCGGGTAGACCCGCGTCGTTGCTGACCCCGGTCTACTCCATCCTATTGCACTCCCGGAGCGGTCAAACGCTCGGTGCCAACCCGGCAAAGCCGGGCACAAGCCGCCGCTCGCGATGATCAACAGCTTTCGAGTGTCCGTGAGAGACGAACCTCAAGGCGTACTTCGTCACGAAGAAGCCTTCGTAAGTGTCGATCGCACGAAGAAGCCGCGCTTCGGTTCGATGATGGAGGCGTGGTACCGATCCGTGGGCGGAGGTAGGGCACCACGAATCTCGCTCGAAGATCTTTGCGCCCGCGAGCGCGAATTGTTGGGCCTTGCAGGCCTGGACAGGGTCGATGCCGGCGGCAAGCTGTTGCCGGACCGCCACCGTCGAACAGCTTTCGTGCTTAGACTTGCGGCTTGGCAGCACGGACGGCTGTGTCCGTTAGTGGCATGTTCTAGGGCAACCCCTTGGGCTAGCTCCCTGTTGCCCCCCAGAGTTCCCCACATGAGGGGGCGGCTTCCCCTGGAAGAAACCGGATGCAACCGAACAGGACAACAGCTGAAAGCCGCTTAATAAATAGGACCCTTATTGGACGTGTTGGGTGCAGCAGGCCGTGAGTTGGTAGCGGTACGGGGATTCGAACCCCGGTCCCATGGCTGAGAACCATGTATCCTAACCCCTAGACGATACCGCCACCGTCAGTTGGCACCGCAGGGATCGGCACCGCATCAGGGTAGAGGACGATCCTACAAAATGCTCGCAGATGCGGTCAATCCATGACTGTCCGCCACTCGACCGTATAATCTACTCGTGATTCGTTTCGCCTTGGTCCTCGTTCTTCTCGCTACGACGGCCCTCGGGGTCGGGCTCTACTTCGGGGCCCGCCGCGCGCCGGGGCCCGCGATCGAGATTCATCAGCCAACCCAGTTCATCGGCCGCGATGGAATCTTTGCCTTCTCTGTTGACGTAGGCGACGGAGAGCTGACCGGAGTGACTGCGGTCATCGAACAAGACGACACGACGGTTCCCATCTTTTCGCTGGACAAGCCGATCGGGGCCGATCTCACCCAGGAGACCGAGACCCGGGTCAACGTAACCCGCAACATGACGCGGAACGACTACCCGGACCTGCGCGAAGGCGCCGCCTCGCTGGTCGTGCACGCGACCCGATCGGTGCTCTTTGGTCTGGAGGAGCGTGACGCTTCGGCGCGCCACGACTTTGAGGCGCGGTTTACTCCACCGCGGCTGGCGGTGGCGTCGACGTTTCACTATGTCAATCACGGCGGAGCCGAACTCGTCGTGTATCGCGTCACTCCTTCCGACGCAAAATCAGGAGTACGAGTTGGCGACCGACGCTTTCCGGGCTATCCCGCGACCGCGGCCGGGGTCGACACGACCGACAACACACTTCGCGTGGCACTGTTCGCGTTGCTTCACGACCAGGAGCTCGACACACCGATTCGGTTGTATGCCCGCGACCTCGCCGGTAACGAATCAGAGTCGGAGTTCGACCACCGGATTTTCCCGCGTTCTTTCCGCCGCTCACGCATCACCGTCGGCGACAACTTCTTGTCACGCGTGGTCCCTGACATCGTGCTCCGAAGCACGGAGTTTGCCACACTCCCGTTACCTCCGGATGCCGGATTACTCGAGCAATACCTTGCCATCAACGGGGGGCTACGCCGCTTGAACGGCGAGCGGATCATGTTACTCGCGGCTGACACCGCGGCCGAGCAGTTGTGGGATGAGCCATTCCGACAACTGGCCAACTCCCAGGTGGAATCAGGGTTCGCAGACCACCGGACCTATATGTATGCCGGTCGCGAAGTCGACCAGCAGGTTCACCTGGGCTTTGACCTGGCGTCGACCGCCAACGTGGCGATTCAGGCGTCGAACCGAGGACGCGTAGTCTGGGCCGATTATCTCGGGATCTACGGCAACTGTGTCATCCTCGACCACGGGCTCGGGTTGCAGTCCCTATATGCCCACTTGTCGTCGATCGCCGTCCGGCCCGGTGACGAAGTGGAGTTAGGTGACGAGCTTGGACGGAGCGGCACGACGGGACTGGCCGGTGGAGACCATTTGCACTTCGCGATGTTGCTCCATGGGTGGCCGATCACACCGATGGAATGGTGGGATCCGCACTGGATCGAAGACCGTGTGACTCGCAAGTTACAGGACGTCGGTTTACCCCGCCCGTAAGCCTGTGATAAAAAGTAACCACTTGGAAGCACTGGGCTAGCACCCCGGCACTAGAACACTCTTCCGTCCGTTTCGAGCCTTCGGGCTCAACCCACAACGAATCAAATAGGGGTGTGCAGGAGTCAACTAGATGCAGCAGCGAAATCTGTGGTCGGTTCTGTCGATACTTGCTGTGGTGACTGCGGTCGCGTGCGGAGGCGGCGGTGAAAGCGAGTCGCCCACGACGTCCACACCTGAACCATCGGCACCGGCCTTTGACGCGTCGACGGCTGGCAATGTCTCAGGCATAGTGATGTACGAAGGTGAGCTCCCCGCGGGCGAAGAGCTGATGATGAACTCTGACCCGGTCTGCGCGATGGGAGCCACGGACACGACGTCGAGCACGTATGTCGGCGGCGACGGTCATCTCGGCAACGTGTTCGTGTATGTCAAAGAGGGGCTGGAAGGACAAAGCTTCCCTGTTTCGACCGATGTCGTGGCGCTGAATCAGGTGGGCTGCCGCTACACCCCCCACGTCATGGGGATCCAGGTGGGTCAGACGCTGCAGATCTTGAACAGCGACCCGACGCTGCACAACATCCACGCCACACCCGCATCGAACGAAGAATTCAACATGGGTCAGCCGATCCAGGGGATGCAGTTCGAGCGAACGTTCGACAACGTCGAGGTCATGGTGCCGTTTCAGTGTGACGTGCATGGCTGGATGAACGCCTATATTGGCGTGCTCGACCACCCGTATTTCGCGGTGACTGCCACCGACGGCATGTTCGACATCAGCACCCTACCCCCAGGTAACTATGTCATCGAAGCGTGGCATGAAGAGCTCGGGACGCAGACACAGAACGTGACCGTCGCCACCGGCGAGACCGCCGAGGTGTCGTTTACGTTCGCCATCGGGTAAGCCTACTTTGGCCGGGCGCGGTCGCGCGACCGTGCCCGGCCAACTCGCACACGCTCACGGCAGTCCGCCCTCCCGTCGGAGGCCCGGTTCTCCCATGAACTGGCTTCATCTTTACGCTCGGCTTCTGTGCGCGTCCACCCTCGCGCTGATCACCGCCGGAGGTATGGTCACCAGTACCGGTTCAGGCTTGGCCGTGCCCGACTGGCCAAACACCTACGGCTACTTCATGTTTTCGTTTCCCCTGTCAAAAATGGTGGGCGGAATCTTTTACGAGCATGGCCATCGGATGATCGCGTCCATCGTGGGACTCCTCACGATCGGACTCGTCGTGTGGCTCGCACGTGGTGAATCGCGTCGGTGGATTCGCCGGCTGGGCATCGTGGCCCTGGCGACCGTCGTGCTCCAAGGGCTGCTTGGTGGTATCACCGTCCTGTACTTCTTGCCAACCCCCATCTCGGTCTCCCATGCTGGGCTCGCGCAGATCTTTTTTTGTTTGACGGTCGCCTTGACCCTCTTCACGTCATCCGGCTGGCGTCGGGATGGTGAGGTCACGGCCCTATCCCGTCATACTGCGGTTTCGGATGACGCGGCGATGATGAGACTGGCCACGGCGCTTCCGGTGCTGGTCTACATCCAGATCCTGGTAGGCGCCACCATGCGTCATACCGGCGCCGGGCTCGCCATTCCGGATTTTCCGCTGGTGTTCGGCGGGCTGCTACCACCCACGTGGAACGGCGGCATCGCCGTCCACTACCTGCACCGAGTGGGCGCCATCGTGACGACGGTGGTGATTCTGACCATCGTCGGGCATGTATTTGCCCACCACCGGAACCGCCGCGACCTCCTGGTCCCCGCCTGGACCCTCGTCGTGTTGGTGACAATTCAGATCGCCTTGGGTGGCTGGACGGTGCTCAGTGCCCGAGCCCCCGTCATCAATACCGCCCATGTCGCCACCGGGGCGACGGTGCTGGGCATCGCGCTACTGCTTGCGCTTCGCACCAATCGTCATCGTTTTCCGGACGCTGAGGTCGCATCCTCGCCCGTGCACACGGTCAAGGTCACCGCATGAAAGGGGGAAGACCGGCGGCGACCACTCACGACGTCGTTACGCCCCGCGTCAGTCGATTCACCGACTTCATCACCTTGACCAAGCCTCGGCTGAATTCGCTGGTGGTCGTCACCACCGGCGTGGGATACCTCGCGACCGGCACGCCGGTCGACGTAGCGACTCTGGCCAACACCACCATCGGCGCAGCGCTCGTCGCTGGGGCAGCCGCCGTGCTCAATCAGATAGCCGAGCGCGACTTGGACGAACGCATGGAGCGCACGCGTGACCGCCCGCTGGCCGCGGGCCGGCTCCAACCGGCCGAAGCGGCCTGGTTCGCGGCCGTGCTTGGGCTCGTAGGGCTGCTCCAGATCGCGATTGGGGCCAACTCGACAGCGGCGGTGCTCGCCCTCGCCACCTTAGTCAGTTACACCGGGGTCTACACCCCACTGAAACGACATACGCACTGGGCTGTGCTCGTCGGGGCCGTACCGGGCGGACTCCCGGTGTTGATTGGCTGGGCCGCGGCCCCCCCGGTTTCTGCCGCGGCCTGGTCGTTGTTTGCCTTGGTCTTCATGTGGCAACTCCCTCAATTTATCGCCCTCACCAGGCTGTATAGCGACGACTTCGCCAAGGCCAAGCTCCCGTTGCTGGCGGTCACCGACCCCACCGGCCAGCGGGCC
Source organism: Acidobacteriota bacterium (assembly GCA_036336225.1). Taxonomy (GTDB): domain Bacteria; phylum Acidobacteriota; class Vicinamibacteria; order Vicinamibacterales; family UBA8438; genus JAJEEA01. The sequence goes on from JAYZGM010000240.1 coordinate 11,733, forward strand.
GCACGTCACCTGCTCGTCTACAGCGTGCTCCTAATCCCGGTGAGCCTCACCCCAGCCTGGCTCGGAGTGGCCAGTACCGACCACGCGGTCGGCACGGGAATCGTCGGACTGGCACTGCTCGGCGTCGCCATCTGGTTCGCATCACATCGGTCTGCGGATCGAGCCCGGGTCCTGTTCCGGGCCACTTTGACGTATCTGCCGATTGTGTGGATCCTCCTGCTCACGACATGATCCTTCCTCGTTGGCGGACAGTGCTTCATCAACCTGAGCGAATCACATCCCACCGCGAACGGGACCGACCGTGACGCCCCCGGGACGTTTCAGATTCTGTACAGCATCACGTAGACGATCACGCCGGTCACCGACACATACATCCAGATCGGAAAGGTCCAGCGGGCAATTGCTCGGTGGCGGGTGTCCTCGCGTCGCAATCCGCGGCGAAGGGTGATGAGCGCGAGCACGGGGACGAGGGCGGCCAGGACGATGTGGGAGATAAGGATGGTGAAATAGACAGCTCTAATTGGCCCCTGTCCGGTGAACGGTACCGACCCCGCCTGCGCGTGATACACGAGATAGGAGATCAAAAACAGAACCGAGGTGGCAAAAGCGGCCACCATGCATCGCCGATGCGGCTCAATCTGGCCACGCCGAATCAGCACATATCCAGCCGCAAGCAACACAGCCGCGATGCTGTTTAGCATGGCGTTCAGGGCAGGCAGAGTGGAAACGTCAGGCACAGGTGGTCACGCTAACATAGAAGCATCTGAGATTCATCATTCGAGGCCCTATGCTCTTCGTGTGGGGTCCTGGATGCTTGGTGAAGGTGTCGCCCATCGCCGCGTCGGGACCTCCAGAGCCACCGACCGAAGCGACAGCGGTCGCCGAGCACGCGGGAGGGCGCACGAAGAGTACGGCTCAACACGGCCACCGCGAACCGCGGCTCCGGTGAGCGGAGGCTGTCCTACTCATAGAGTAGATACTTCGCCGTCAACCTTCGCCACACGGCAACCCCCGCCTCCCATCCGGCGGCAATGTCAGCGGTCGCAACACCGGCGCGGATCTGCTCCAACATATAGCGTGAGCCGAACAGACGGTTCAGCGCGTCCAGGTCGAATTGGTCGCCATGCCGTCGATAAAGCGCGGCCGTCACCTCGAGACCGACCCGGACCGGGTGCAAGGCTTCGCGGTCAGTCACAACGAAGAACACACCGTGGCAGCGCTCACCAGCGAACCGGCTGCTCTCGGGCACAAACTCAACCGGGTAAACGCGAAGCCCGGGTAGGTCTGCTTGGTTGAGCGCGCGGGCCAGCGCGCGGCCATCGATCCAAGGTGCACCGATCTGCTCAAAGGGGCTATCGGTGCCACGACCAACGGACAGGTTGGACGTCTCAATCGCGCCGATTCCCGGATACAGCAGGGCCTGGTGCAAGTTGCGCATGTTCGGGGATGGGTCGATCCAGGGGAGTCCCGTTTGGTCGAACCAGTGTGTACGACGCCACCCCTCCATCGGCACGACATGGAGATCCGCGTCGATTCCCCTCTCCACGTTGAAGAGTCGAGCGAGTTCTCCCATGGTCAGCCCGTGCCGCACCGGCGCCACCATGTAGCCGGTAAAACCAAGCGACTCAACATCGAGCAGCGGCCCCTCCACCCTGGTCCCACCGATGGGATTCGGTCGGTCGAGCACGACCACGCGAAGCGCGTGAGCGGCGGCCGCCTCGAGCACGTAGGCCATCGTGGTGACATAGGTATAGAACCGTGCGCCAACGTCCTGCAGATCGACGACGATGGTGTCGAGCCCCTCCACCATCGACGCCGTTGGTCGTCGTGTCCCCCCATACAAGGAATGCACGAACAATCCAGTCTGCAGATCGTGGCCCGACGGCACCACCTCATCCAGCGTGCCTCGGATACCGTGCTCCGGGCTGAAGAGCGCAACCAGCTCGACCCCCGGCGCCGCGGCCAGCAGATCGATCGTGGACACCCCGTCCTGCGCACGACCGGTCTGGTTGGTCACCAAACCCACCCGGCGGCCCGCCAGACGACCGAACCGCTCCTCACGGAGCCGATCGACACCGGTCCGGACCGGGTTCGGCGACGTCTGCGCCGTCATGGCCGGACGCGCATCGCCCAGGGCCGACGCAACCACTGTGGCCACTTGGCCTCTCAGCCTGGTGACATTGCCAGTCCCCGACGGATGCACCCGACTCGACAAGAAGACCACGAACGTCTTCGAGGCAGGATCAATCCAAAGTGAGGTGCCGGTGAACCCGGTGTGACCGTAGGACCCCCTCGCAAAGAGATCTCCACGATTGGACGAAAACCGGGAATCGATGTCCCACCCCAGGCCGCGGCGGTCAACCAGCTGGTCAGGGGTCGAGAGTCGGGTCATCCTGGCTACCGTGGGCGGCGAGAGGACACGCACGCCATCGAGACGGCCCTCACCGAGCAACATGGCGCAGAACCGCGACAGGTCGCGCACCGTGCTGAACAGCCCGGCGTGACCGGCCACGCCCCCCCTCCGCCGCGCGGTCGGGTCGTGCACGACACCACGCAGCATGACGGCCCCGGGGCCCCCACAGGGCCAGGCCAACGGAGCGCACGCCTCGGTGGGAGCGATACGCGGCAAAAGCGACGACGCCGGGATGAAACGGGTGTCGGTCATGCCGAGCGGGTCGAACACCTGCTCGCGGGCAAACTGGTCGAGCGGGAGCCCGCTCACCGTCTGCACGATTTCTCCCAACAATATGAAGTTAAGATCGCTGTAGATGAACTGCTCACCCGCCCGCCCCATCGGCGGCAGAACGAGGGTCCGGCTAATAGCGGTGTCCCACCCGACAAACTCCTCCTCCAACGGAAGATCGGGGGCAAGACCTGAGGTGTGGGTCAGTAGGTGTTCGATGGTCACGCCATCCCGCCCTTGGGTCTCAAATTCCGGGATGAAACGCGAAACACGGTCTCGAAGACGCAGCTGTCCGTCTTCCACAAGCCGCATGACGCTCGTGGTAGTGGCCACGACCTTGGTGAGCGACGCTAGGTCGAACACCGTGTCCGGGGTCATCGCCTCGGCCACTGGTTCGAGTGCCCGTGCCCCGAAGGCCCGCTCATAGACCAGCTCCCCGCCATGACCGACGGCGATCACGGCACCGGGTAAACGTTTATCCTCGATCGCTCGGTCTATGAGAGTGTCGATGCGGTCAAGCCGGCTGCGGTCGATTTGGGCAAAGGCGACGCCGGCCAGCTGGCCCAGCCAGATGAGCGCGACCGCTGCGCGCGCGACGCCCGAGACAGCGACACGCTGTGTGTGACTCGACACGCTGGTCTGAAGGGGCATCGATTGGATTATACTGATGGGCCGTCCAGTTGAGCCTTTTAAGCCGGAGCCGTCCTCATGACACTTGACCGTCGATTCGTGACGTCCCATACCGTCATGGCCGTCGCCGTGCTGATCGCGACGAGTGTGACCGCCGCGGCCCAAGGGGGCATCCGGGGCCTTGTCAGAGACAACGATGGCGTGGGCATCGGGGGGGCGACGGTGACAGCAGAAAGCCTGGAATCGCCGGCCACCCGCACCACCACGACGAACGGAGTTGGTCGCTTTGCCTTCATAGGTCTCAGTCGTGGCGATTGGTTGTTTGTCGTGACCGCCGAAGGGTTCGAGCCAGACCAAGCGGCGTCAAACGT
>JAYZGM010000241.1:0-9135 GCA_036336225.1 Acidobacteriota bacterium
TGATCAGCGTCACAAAGATAGCCAGCGTCGCATGCCGCAGCGCTTCATCGGGGCGTGTAGCAACGAAACCGAGAGCGAAGCTGACAAAAAGCCCGACGACGGACAGGATCGTGGCGGTAATAAGGGCAGCGGACATGCTCCGTTGATCTTACCAAGCCGATGCGGTCGATGACGGCCTGATGACTCCCTCGAACTTTATCGCTCGCTGGCTTCCCGAGGTACGGAACGAGTTCGGACCGCGCTGCGATCTCCTCGATCTGGCGATGGGCACAGGACGCCATGCTCGTTTTGCCATGACGCATCGTTGTCGCGTGTACGGAGTAGACCGCGACCTGGCTCGCGTCCGACAAGCCAAGACGGGCGGTCTCGAGCGGGGCCAGTTTTGGATCGCCGACCTCGAGACCAGCGCGCTCCCGTCCGACCGGTTCGACGTGATCATCTGCACAAACTATCTGCAGCGGTCGCTTTGGAACCAGCTGCGAGCCACCGTGCGCTCAGGTGGATTCGTCCTCTACGAGACCTTCACGGTTGCCCAGCTTGCCCATGGAACGGGTCCTCGTTCCCCGGACCACCTTCTCAAACCAGATGAGCTTCGACACGTATTCGCCGGCTGGCAGCAATGGGCCTACGAAGAGCTGCGGGCCCCGACCGCCGTCGCCCGCATAGTGGTCAGAAAACCACGCACCACTGATCAACCGGTTTGAGACTTTCGCGTGGCAGGACGACGACGTCGTGGCTTTTTCTGCCGAGCGACCAACGCTCGGTACTCCTTGATGAGCAGGTCGAGGTGCTCGCGCTCTTCATCCGCGAACTCCAAAAAGATCCGCTTCCCTTCAGAGTCCTCGAATCGCTCGGCGTAGCGCTTGAAGAATTTATGCGACCCACGCTCGCACCGGATCCCGAGCATTAGCGCCTTCCGGTCGTCGACCACCTTCGCGAGCTGATCGATTCCCGAAGCGAAGAGCCCACTGGCGGCGCCTTTGAAAAATAGGAAGGTGGGATATGACTCGAGGTGGGGATCTTCGGCGAGCAACTGTTCAAATCGCGCCTCGAGCGCGGCCAAGTGTTCCTGCTCCTCGGCGGCCAGCCGCCGAAACACATTTCGCGCCCGAGCGTCCTGTACAAGCTCCGCTCCCCGCGTATAGAACTCGAGACCGCTCCGTTCGGTGGCGATAGCGATACGCAGCGCATCTCTGGCAAACAATAGCTCAGTCGTGACCGCCGCTCTCGGCGCGCGACGCCCCTGCTGACAGTCCTCGCAGGTGCCGTATATTTGCAGAACGCTCTGTCGCGCCTGAAACCCACGAGCCTCGGCGATCTCCTCGAGCAGCACCTCAACATCGGAACTGAGAAACTCCGAGGAGCGGTTGCATGATTTGCAAATCAGGTGGAAATGCCGTGGATGCCGATAGGAATGCTCAAAACGGAAGCGTCCCTCACCAAAGTCGACCTTGCGAGCAATGCCGGCGCCGACCATCCATTGCAGTGTCCGGTAGACGGTCGCCCGACTAATCTTTTGGTCTTCCTGACGCATCAGGTCGACTAGGTCATCGGCGCTCAGATGCCCGTCTTGCCGCAAGAAAACGTTGACGATGAGATCGCGTTTGCTCGAGCGTTTGCCACCCGCCGGGCGCAGACGCTCTAGGTAGGCCGATTGTGGGTCCATACCAACGAGACGGTGTTACAGCGCATGGCTAGAGTCCGGTGAAACTCCGTGACACCAAAAGCCTCTCCGGGGATAAGCCGGGCGCGACTAAATCAAGACGCGACCAGGGAGCAAATCAAGTATTCTCGACCGAGACGACACGCCGTTCATACGCGATTCAGCGCCGATCGAATGGAGCGGGGCGTTCACCACGGGCTGCTAGACGTTGAACGACGAGCCACAGCCGCAGGTCGACTTCGCATTTGGATTCTTGATCGTAAAACCGCCGCCGGTCAGGTTGTCCACAAAATCGACTTCGGCACCGGACAGGTATCGCATGCTAATCGGGTCTACATATAGATTGACACCGTTCGATTCGAAGACACGATCGGCCGATTCATCCCCGTCTCCGTCCTCGATCATCAACCCATACTGAAACCCAGAACATCCGCCGCCCTGCACAAACACCCGGAGACCAGCGCTGGTTTTGTTCTCTTCCGCCATCAGAGCGGATATTTTAGATGCTGCGGCTTCGGTCACCGTGATGAAATTTACCATGGATAGATCATTCCTATACTCGTTCAACAGAACGCCTCAATAGATTATAGCCAGATGGCAGGTCCCTGTTCAACCAAGATAGCGCCGACGAGCTCCCCAGGGCTGTCCAAGGGCACTCCTCAACACATGCCAACACCAATGTTCTATAATAGAACACAGTGACCCGTTCAGCAGAGACACCGCACACGGCGGACGCGGCCCCGCTTATCGAACGAGCGGAGGCGAAGTGGAGCGCGGTTGCCGCGGCTCAGCCAGACCTCGCCCCCGCCATCGAGCTACAACGATCACTGGTGTCCCGCACGATCCGGACCGTGGAGCAGCTCACGCGCGTGCCACCGGCTGTCACCCTGAACCTGGCGACGGTGACGCGCAAACTCCGGGAGGGAGTGCCTCTGCTCCGGGACGAAGAGCCGCATCTGGCGACAGAGCTTCTTGGACCTGTCGTCACCGAGACGTGTGACGCCCTCGCCAGAGGAGCGACCGGAGAGGTAGCCCAACGCGTCCGGCAATGCCTCGATACCGGACGGATCGACATGGGGTCGCTTCTCGCCGCCTCGTTCGAGCGAAACCAAATCGCCATTCGCGCGAAGGCGATGCATGAGAGTATCGCGCCGGACGTGTTGTGGCTGGCGGCTGAATTGGCCGTGGGACCCGCCGCCCATCTGGCCATCCGAAATCTACTCCGAGAGAACCCAACTGCCCCTGGCACCCCAGTGCGTGACGCGCTCAACGGATGGTCACACGGGTTTTGTCCCGCCTGTGGATCGTGGCCCGCCTTCGGGGAAGAACCAACCACGGGCCGTCGACTTCGTTGCTCGTTCTGCGGGCTCGATTGGCAGCCACGCGCAGGCTGCACCTACTGCGATGGCACGCCGTCACAGCTGACGGCCGTCAAGACTGAACCACAGTCGCCGTATCGAGCCGAATTGTGTGCGGGATGCGGCGGGTATTTGAAATGGCTCGAGGGGGCTGGCCCTGCCCCCTTCGAGCTCTTGGCCGTGGAAGACCTCGCGTCAGCGATGGTCGACGTGCTGGCCGCGAGTCAGGGCTTTGGGCGACCGATGCTCCCAAATCTCGGCGGACCCGATCGTCTCCCCTGTGAGAGGATCGCCCCCGCCGAGTAATCTAACCATCATGACCAACCCCGGGTGGCACAACGCCCTGATCGTCGTCTGGCCGCTGCTTCTGGTCGCGACAACGCCGTCGGCTCAAAACCTGCCACACGCGCGATTGTTCCCACCGGAAGACCTCGGAATCTTGGAAGCTCCAGACCGAACGATTTGGCAAAATCCGGACGAGATCATGGACGCGCTGAACATCGCCGATGGCGCAACCGTGGCCGACGTCGGTGCCGGAGCCGGCTGGTTCACCGTCCGACTCGCACGCCGGGTAGGACCAAACGGTCGTGTCTACGCGGAAGATATCCAGAACCCAATGCTCGAGGCGATCAGGTATCGGGTCGGGCGAGAAGGTCTGGGCAACGTGGATACGGTGCTCGGGACCTCAGAGGACCCGATGCTACCCGGTGAGCTTGACGCGATTCTCATCGTTGACGTCTATGCCGAGGTAGGCGACCCGGTGTCGTGGCTCCGACATGTCGCGAGCGCACTCAAACCTCAGGGGCGTGTCGGGATCGTCGATTTCACCAAGGAAGGCGCTGGTCCGGGCCCACCAATGGACCAGCGTGTTGATGCAGAAGACGTGATCACGGACGCGCAGGCGGCCGGGCTACGACTCGTGTCACACGAGACGTTTTTAACCTACCAGTTCCTGCTCGTGTTTGGTCTCGACCACCCCACAGCCACGACCGCTCTGGGTCGCCGATTAAGGCCCTAAGGACCCTGACTGACATAAGGTGCCAACTTCTGGGGGGTTGAGGCACTCGGCCCCGCAAGGTGTGAGAGGGGCGGATACCAGGAGTATGCCGTGCGGACCGTGTTGACCATCGCGGGCAGCGACTCCGGCGGCGGCGCCGGGATCCAGGCTGATGTGAAGACCTTCGCGGCATATGGTCTGCACGGTGCGACCGCCGTGACCGCGGTGACCGCCCAGAACACACGAGAAGTTACCGCGGTCCAGCCCGTTGACGCGTCAGTGGTCAGCGCCCAGATCGGGGTCGTGCTTGCCGACTACGACGTGCGGGTCATCAAGACGGGGATGCTCGCCACCGCAGCCATCATCCGCGGTATTGCCGATGCTCTAGCAAATCACCCCATCCGGCCGATCGTGGTGGACCCGGTGCTCGTGGCCACCAGCGGGCGCGGGTTGCTCGACGATGACGGCGTGGAGCTGATGAAGTCGCAATTGCTGCCACTCGCGCAGGTAGCAACCCCGAACCGGTTCGAAGCCGAAGTGCTCGCCGACAGACCAATCGCGACGCTCGACGACGCCCGACAGGCGACTGCTCGTATCCGCTCCCTCGGCGTCGCCTCGGTCGTCATTACGGGTGGACATTTCGACGGACCGGACATCGTCGACCTCTTGGACGACGGCCAGCACTACACCGAACTCCGCGGCCCCCGACTGCACGCAGAGAATACACACGGGACAGGCTGCACGTTCGCCGCCGCCGTCGCCGCGGGGTTGGCCTTGGACCGACCGCTGATCGAAGCGGTGAGAGATGCCAAGCACTATGTCGAAGGTGCGATACACCGGTCTGTGCGATTCGGCGACGACTGGGCAGGACTCCGCCATTTCTGGCGAAATGAGCAACAATAGAAGTCTATGTCCACCTCGTCTTATGCGGTGACCACGGTGCCGTTGGACATCGGCGCACTCGTGGACATCGTCACCGCTCCCCGTGCGGACGCACCAATCGGCCCGGGGGCGATTGCCACATTTGTCGGAGTGGTTCGTAACCACAACGCGGGCCGGCGGGTGGAACGACTGGAGTATGAGGGCTACGAGCCACTCGCCATTCGATCGTTCGAGCGAATGGGTAAGGAAGCGTGTGCCCAGTGGGACGTACGGGTCGCGCTTCATCATCGACTCGGCACACTTCAGATCGGGGAAGCCAGCGTGGTCATCGCCGTCGCCTCTCCCCACCGGGCCGACGCGTTCGCCGCCTGTCGTTACGTGATCGAACGGGTCAAACAGATTGCCCCGATCTGGAAGCACGAGTTCTTTGAAGGCGGCGATGTCTGGATTGAAGGAGCCACGGCCGATCCGGATAACGAGGATGCGAGACAAGACGCCTACCGGATCGCGGTCGGCGACCGAGCGTCGGCAAGCAGTGTATCTGCGACGCAACCAGAACCCAGTGGCGTGGCCGGCAATGCAGGTTAATGTCCGTCTGTTCGCGCGGCTACGCGATATCGCTGGCGCGGGGGAGGTTTCCCGACAGGTACCGGACGATGCAACCGTGAGCACGGTGTGGGAAACCCTCGCCAACGAGTTTCCGGAGCTATCGGAATACCGAGCTTCAATTTCGGCCGCCGTGAACGCGGAGTACTCGCGAATGGACGCGCCGGTGGGAGACGGAGACGAGGTCGCGTTTCTGCCCCCGGTCTCCGGCGGATAGAGTCTGGGCGGATAGTGTTCCGTGCGTCACCCATGAGGGTCTAGGCGCGCACACGCCGCTCGCGGAGGAGCGATGTGGGGCAAAACCCACCACCTAAGGAAGCATGCTAGAAAAGCTACACACCATCGAGAACCGATACGACGAATTGATGGGGCTCCTGAGTGACGGAGCCGTGCAAGCGGATCCTACGCAGTATCGGACCCATTCGAAGGCGCTGTCCGATATTCAACCGATCGTCGAGAAGTTTCGCGAATACAAGACGGTCGAGACCGAGATCACCGAAACACGCGAGCTCGTCGAGGGGGCCGACCCCGAGATGGCAGAACTGGCTGAGCAAGAACTGACCACGCTCACCGCTCGTCGTGACGATCTGCTCGCGGACATCAAGATCCTGATGGTGCCAAAAGATCCCAACGATGAGAAAAACGTCGTGTTGGAGATTCGCGCCGGTACTGGTGGTGACGAAGCCGGGCTGTTCGCCGGTGATCTCTTTCGTATGTATACGCGGTTCGCCGAGGCACAGAATTGGAAAGTCGAGGTGCTCTCGACCAACGAAAGCGGTGTCGGCGCCATCAAGGAGGTCATCGCGTTGATCGAGGGACGAGGCGCCTACAGTCGGATGAAATATGAGAGTGGCGTGCACCGGGTTCAACGCGTGCCAGCCACTGAGGCCAGTGGTCGCATTCACACATCCACCGCGACCGTGGCCGTGCTGCCAGAGGCCGAGGAGGTCGACATCGCGATTGATGCCAAAGACCTTCGCATCGACACGTTTTGCTCAAGCGGACCGGGCGGCCAGAGTGTGAACACGACCTACTCCGCCGTTCGCATTACCCACCTGCCCACCGGCCTGGTGGTGTCACAACAGGACGAGAAGTCGCAGATCAAGAACAAGGCGAAAGCGATGAAGGTGCTCCGGTCACGGCTCTACGAGATGGAGCTGCAACGGCAGCACGACGAGATTGCCCAAGACCGAAAGAGTCAGGTGGGAACCGGTGAACGGTCCGAGAAGATCCGGACCTACAACTTCCCGCAGAATCGAGTGACCGACCACCGCGCGGGATTCACCACCCATCGACTGACGGAGATGCTCAATGGGGATCTCGCAGAAATGTGCGACACTCTGACCGCCTATTTTCGGGCGGAACTACTCAAAGACGCTGAACTCGTGTGACCCGGCGTGGTGAGCATCGCCACCTATCTCACGACCGCCCGACGCCGTCTGATCGGCGCCGGGCTCGAGCCAGCTGACGCCGCGTTTGACGCAGAGGTGCTGGCTCGTCAGGCACTCGGCTGGTCTCGAGCGCTCTTTCTGGCCCGTGTCCGCGAACCCGCACCGCCGGAGTTCGCGGGGCGGTTCGACCCGCTTGTTGCGCGACGCTGCCGTCGCGAGCCGGTCTCGCAAATCATCGGACATCGCGAGTTCTGGGGACTCGACATCGAGGTCTCGTCCGAAGTCCTGACCCCGAGACCGGAATCAGAGCTCGTGATCGAGACAGCCCTCACCGAGCTCGACCCACGGTCGGGGCCCTGGCGTCTCGCGGACATAGGCACCGGCTCGGGATGTCTCGCCATCGCGCTCGCCCATGCGCTCCCGCAGGCCAAGATCGCGGCTACCGACGTGTCACCCGAGGCGCTGGAGATCGCCCGACGCAACTTTCATCGTCATCGATGCGCCGACCGCATCACGCTCCATCACACGAGCTTCCTTGACGGGCTGTCAGGACCATTTGACGTCATCGTGTCCAACCCACCCTATATCCGAGCCGATGCCGCACCGTCGCTGCCCCCCGAGGTCCGGGAATACGAGCCGCCAGCCGCACTCTTCGGTGGGCAGGACGGACTGGACCCGGCTCGCTCGCTCATACCCTCGGCGGCGGCCCGTTTGGACCAGAGCGGCTGCCTCGTGATGGAAATCGGCAAGGGACAGCCTCAAGCCGTGAACGCGATAGGACAGAAGACGGGACTGGTGATCTCCCGGTTGCGTCACGACCTCCAAGACATTCCGCGGGTCGTCGTCATGCGCACCCGGGGTGATAGACTCGCCAAGGGCAGGCGATAATGCGCGGCCCACGGGCGCAGGGTGGGGGTCTCAGGGCCCCCCGCGCAGCATCCGTGTGGGGTTCGGGGAAAAGCCTCGTTTAAGCAAAGATGTCTAACGACTGTCTCTTCTGCAAGATTGCCAATGACGAGATCCCGGCCAAGATCATCTATCGCGACGACGACGCGGTCGCTTTTGAGGACATCCACCCGCAGGCGCCGTTCCATGTCCTCATCATCCCGCGACGTCACATCTCAACATTGAATGACACCCAAGACGGTGACGAGCCACTGTTGGGTGGTCTCATCCGACGGGCGGTGACAATCGCTGACGAGCACAGGCATGCGCACGACGGCTATCGCACGGTATTCAACTGCAACCGGGGGGCCGGCCAATCCGTCTTCCACATTCACCTGCACCTGCTCGCCGGCCGCAACATGACCTGGCCCCCGGGCTAGCCATCCACCTGGCGGCCCTTGGCTCGTCGGCCGAGAATCAACGAGTCTGGCTACTTCGTCGCGCCGAGACAGGTGGGCAGCTCAGTAAGGCTTCGAATCACGGGGACGTTCGCGTCGTCGACCTCTGCATCGCCAGACCGCGCGAGTAACACCGCGCGCATCCCAAGCTGTCGCGCCCCGGCCACATCGTGGGTCAGGCTATCCCCGACCATGACCGCCTGCTCCGCGTCCACGCCCAGCTGGTTGAGGGCCGCCTCGAAGATACTGTGATGGGGCTTCATAAAACCGTGCTCGGATGACGACACCGCCCCAGAGATGACGTGGTCAAGTCCGAAATGCCGACCGAACGCATCGAGACACCGGTGTGTATTCGAGATGAGTCCCAGCCGAAGACCAGACGCGTGGAGCTGGGTGAGAATCGGTTTGACGTCGTCATACAGCAGGAAATGACGGCATGCCGCCCACTCGTCATAAATCTCTTGCGCACATGCATCAATCGCCGGTCCCCGCCCACCCATCTCGCGGATAACCCGTCGTGCATAGCGAACGAATCGTTCGGCTTGATAGCTCGCGTCGTCACCGACGTCGAGCTCGACGGCGGCAGCGGCGACCGCCGCTGCATACCTCCGAGTGTCCATCTCTAACCCGTAACGTGCGCCAAACGACTGATATCCGGTGGCCTGGAATCTGGGACCGGGAAATATCAACGTAAAGTCGACGTCGAAAAAGACGGCCTTCATGACGATTCGTCGTATGGTCCCGCGATGACGACCGCAGCGTTGTCGGTGACGAGGGTCTGTCGGGCGGCGTCTGCGACCTGGTCGCGGGTGACAGATGCAATGAGATGAGGCAGCTCTTGGTCGTACTCGAGTCCCAGATCAAACTGCTCCGCGTTCTGGAGAAACCGAGCAAT
>JAYZGM010000242.1:0-6554 GCA_036336225.1 Acidobacteriota bacterium
CGGACCCTCGTTGACGGTAGTGCGACCTGGAGTCGCGAATGCGGTGATGTCCGGAAAAAGATCGACGGGGTGGGCGAGATTGCGGACGACGCCAGTCCGGAGCTCAAGACCATACGAAGTCGTCTCCGGAAACAGCGGCATCGTCTTCGCGGCAACCTAGAGTCGTTTCTCCGTGGTCGCGACACCGCCCGCTATCTGCAGGAACGGGTCGTCACGGAACGAAACGGCCGGTTTGTGCTCGTAGTCCGATCCGAGCACCGAACGGCAATCCCCGGCATCGTTCATGGCAGTTCGACGAGCGGCGCCAGCTTGTTTCTCGAGCCTCTGAGCACGGTCGACGTCAACAACGAAATCGTGGCTCTGGAGGAGCACGAGCAAGAAGAGGTGCGGCGAGTCCTGCTGGCTCTGTCGACAGCGTTTCGGCGTCGAGCCGCCGATCTACGGCGCACCCTGGTCATGGCGACCGACCTCGATGTGATCCAGGCGCGCGCGACGTTCGCGACCGCCATCGGTGGGGTGGAACCAACCATTAGCTCGGATCAGTCCCTCGAGCTGCGGGATGCGCGACACCCGCTCTTGATGCCGGTCGTCACCGGCCGTCTGGGCGGAGCGTCGACAGACGGGGGAACAGAGCCCGTGCCGGTCACCATCAGGATGCATCCGCCTACCCGGGCACTGATCGTGACCGGCCCCAACACCGGTGGGAAGACAGTGGCACTCAAGACGGCCGGATTGCTCACGGTGATGGCCCAGGCCGGTCTTCACATCCCGGTTGCTTCGGAGTCACGCATCCCGGTATTCCGGTCTGTCTTCGCCGACATCGGCGACGATCAGTCAATTGCGGCGAACCTCAGTACGTTCTCGGGCCACCTCTCCCATATCGTGGAAATGGACAAGCGTCTGGCCCTGCCGGGGTTGATTCTGCTGGACGAGGTCGGGGCGGGCACCGATCCGGTGGAAGGGGGCGCCTTGGGCTGCGCCGTTGTGGAGCATTTTCGTGAACGCGGGGCGCACGTCATCGCGACTACTCACGATGATGTGCTGAAGTCCTATGGCTCCACCACCGAGGGGGCGGAGTGCGCCGCCTTTGGATTCGACCCGGAGACCTTTGCTCCAACCTATCGGTTGACCTACGGGTCCGCTGGTCGGAGCCTGGCCCTGGAGATCGCTCGTCGATTGGGGCTCGCCCCCCATATCATCGACGCGGCAACTGAACGTCGGAGCGCGAGGGAGGCGCAACTCGCCGCGCATCTGGCCCAGGTCGACGAACAGCGACAGGAGTTCGAGGAGCGTCGGAACACCCTGGACAGCCAGGAGCAGAACCTAGCCCATCGCACGACTGAGCTGGCGGCCAAACAGGCGGAGCTCGAGCGGCGTGAGCAAACCGGGCAGCGGACATTGGACCAAGCACTGGGTGACCAGCTCAAGACCGCCCGGCAGGAGATCGACTCGGTGGTGGAGCGGCTTCGTGAACGGGCCGCGTGTCTGGAACGGGAGGCAGCGAGCCGCGCAAAGGAACGCGCCCCGGGATTGTCGACGGGAGAGAGTGGCGCCATGCGCACCGAGGCGCAGACCCAACTCGACACGATTGCTCGACGAGTTCGGCAGCGTGACCCAGACCGCACGGTGGGCCCCGGTCTGGCGAAGGTCGAAGTCGGGATGCAGGTCACGGTCGCCACATTGGGAATCGAAGGTAGTGTCAGAGCGGTCCACGCACAGGATGCCGAGGTCGAGGTCAGCGGCAAACGGGTACGTGTCCCGCTGTCCTCGCTCAAAGCGGGCACCACACGACCTCAGCCCCGGCGACCTGCCGTCACCCAGGTGACATTCCAAGTAGAACAACCAACCGGCGCGCTTGACGAGCTGAACCTCATCGGCTGTCGCGTCGAAGAAGCGCTGTCACGAGTCGAAAAACACCTTGACCAGGTCCTAATGAGTGAGGCGCGCATGGTGCGATTCGTGCACGGACATGGTACCGGTCAGCTGAGACGCGCCATCGGCGGGTTTCTCGAAACCCACCCGATGGTGCAACGCGTGTCGGTCGCCGCTCCGGAAAACGGAGGAAACGCGGTAACCATCGCTGAGATCAAGGACTGAGGACCTCGTCGACATGGGTCTGTTTCCTCAATCGGTCATCGACGACCTCAAGGCACACGCCGACATCGTGCAGGTCATACAGGACTATGTCCCGCTCAAACAGGCTGGGACCAGCTTTCGCGGGCTGTGTCCTTTCCACTCCGAAAAGACCCCCTCGTTCCACGTCCACCGCGACAAAGGGTTCTTTCATTGCTTTGGCTGTGGAACCGGTGGGGATGTCCTGAAGTTCATAGAGCTACAAGAGAAGCTCGGATTCCAAGACGCGGTCCGTCATCTCGCCCAACGCTTCGCGGTCCAAATCCCAGAGCCCACGACCGAACGGGACGAAAAGGCCGACGCCGAGCGAGACGCGTTGCTCAGCGTCCACGAGGCGGCAGCCGACTATTTCCAGGCGTGTCTCGCCGAGCCATCCGGGCGAATCGCTCGTGAGCATCTGGCCGCGCGGGCTATCACCGCGGGGACCGCAGAGCGGCTCGGTCTCGGGTTTGCGCCCGCTGGTCGAGACCACTTGCTCCAACACCTGAAGGCGAAAGGCTATTCGCCCGAGCTCCTGGTGCGAGCCGGCATCGCGACCGCACGTGACAACCGGCCACTGATGGACCGGTTTAGGCATCGTTTGATCATCCCGATCGCCAGAGACAGCGGTTCGATCGTGGCGTTTGGCGCACGCGCGCTCGAGGACGACCAGCAACCGAAGTATTTGAACTCGCCGGAAACGGCCATCTATACGAAGGGCCGAACCCTCTATGGGCTCCAGCTGTCAAAGCGATCGATCCGCGAAGCCGGATATGCAGTGTTGGTCGAGGGCTACTTTGACCTCGCCCAAGCCGTGCAAGCCGGCGTCACGCCGGTCGTGGCCTGCTGTGGCACCGCGCTGACCGATGCGCAAGTCCGACTGCTCAAGCGGTTCACCTCAAAGGTCATCCTGAGCTTTGATCCGGACCCGGCCGGAGCCAGTGCGGCAGCGCGCTCCGGCGAGCTACTCATAGCCGATGCGATGCAAGTCAACGTCGCGGTCTTGGCCGAGGGAGAAGACCCCGACACCTATATCCGCCGACACGGCTTAAATGGGTACCAGGAAAAACTACGCACTTCCCAGCCATATCTGGAATACTTATTAGATCGGGAAGCAGCGCAGCGGGATCTGACCCGCGGCGACCATCAACGTGAGTTCCTGACGAAAATGCTGCAGGTAGCAGCGCGAATTCCTGACGCCGCGACCCGGGATCGGTTTGCGGATCGGCTTGCACACACCGCCCGGATTCTGGAAGACGTCGTTCGCACAGAGATCCGCAAGGCGGCGATGGCCAGGCGGACAACGCTGGACGAACGCCAGGTAGGACCGCGCCGGCGGATCAAGACGGCGGAAAAAGGGTTGGTCTGGGCGCTCACGCGTGACCCGGCCTCGGCACTTGAGGCAATCGCCACGCTGACCGACACCGACCTCCAGGGTTTGGCCACGGCTCCGATACTGGCGACGGCGAGGGCGCTGTCGGACTGGCCGGCCGACACCATCCTCGAGACGCTTCGAGAGCGTCTAAGTACTGAGGAGGCGGACTGGATGGCGCGGGTCGGAGCGCTAGAGCGTCCCCCGGCGTCCGCCGAGAACTGTGGGCGCGAAATCAAACGTCTCGGATACGAGCGGCAACGGGTCGCGGTGCAGGACGAGATCGATCGCTGTCAGCGGCTCGGCACACCCTCAGCCCTGGCAGAGATTGATCTCCTCTGGCAAAAGAAGCGAGACCTGTTGGTCCGGCTCGAGTCGCTTTGATTCGGAAGATGTGCATGACCGGCAGTATTTGACCGAGTCGCGACACCGCCAGGCGAATGGTCCATCTGGAAATTGAGCACGACCTTGGCGACGGGTAACGGACACACGGCATAACTCGGGCAAGATGTCACACCGCTCGAAACAGCGGGACGGTAGATTCGGATCAACCGCACCCAGGCGCCCCGGGGGGACACCCGGACGGCTTCGAGGAGGATACTTTTGTCACTCGAAGAAAAGTACGATGAAGTACGGCAGCTCATACAGATCGGGAAAGAAAAGGGGTATCTGCTCTATGACGAGGTCAATGAGCTACTCCCACCAGACATCACGACATCTGACGAGCTGGACGAGCTATTTACGACATTCGGTAATGCCGGTATCGAGGTCGTCGATTCCGAGCAGAAATACCGAGAGGACAAGCTTCTAGACCGTCGGAGCGAGGGCTCCGAAATCGAACTCGACCTCACCCCGAGTGCCATCGACAAGACCAACGACCCCGTGCGGATGTATCTCCGCGAGATGGGCACCGTCTCCCTACTGACCCGTGAAGGCGAAGTCGAAATCGCCAAACGGATCGAGCGTGGCAAGCTCTCTATCATCAAAGCTGTGTCACGTATGCCCGCCATCGCCAGAATCGTCGTACGGATGGGTGAACAGCTCAAAGCGGGCGAGCGCACCATTCGCGAGCTGGTCCTCTTTCAGGACGATGAGGTCACTGACGACAAGATCAACCGGCGGGCCCGTGAGGTCATGGCCCAGATCGAACAAATCCGGAAGGGCCGACTCGATGTCGCCCGGCGTGAAAAGAAGGTCGCGACGATTCCGAAGCGTGAAAAAAAGCGGTATCGACGAAATTACCGCAATCTGCTGAGGGCCCAGGTCAAACTATCGCGACTGATTCGCGGAATCGACTTCACCGAACCGGTCAAACGACGTTTGATCGACGAGGTCAAGGCTGCCGCCGAAGGCGTGCAGACGATTCAACGCGAGATCGAACACCTCGACCGGCAACTCAAGGCCAAGACGCGGCGCCGAGTAAAAGAGGAAGATAAGAAGCGGATCACCCGACGGCAACGGGAGCTTCGCGCCATTTTGCGTGGCCGGGCCGAGGAACTGGAACAGCCGGTCCAGTCCCTCGAGCTGACACACCGGACGATTTTCCGTGGGGAAATCCAGGCTGAGCTTGCCAAGAAGGAGCTGGTAGAAGCCAACCTCCGACTGGTGGTCTCAATCGCAAAAAAATATACAAACCGCGGACTCCAGTTTCTCGACCTGATTCAGGAGGGAAACATTGGCCTGATGAAAGCGGTCGACAAGTTCGAGTACCAACGGGGATACAAGTTCTCGACCTACGCTACATGGTGGATTCGACAGGCTATCACCCGAGCCATCGCCGACCAGGCGCGCACCATACGTATTCCGGTGCACATGATCGAGACCATCAACAAGCTAATTCGCACCTCGCGGGCACTCGTGCAGGAACTTGGACGAGAACCAACGTCAGAGGAAATCGCCGGACGGATGGATATTCCCGTCGGCAAGGTTCGGAAGGTCCTAAAAATTGCGCAAGAGCCGATCTCACTCGAGACCCCAATCGGAGAGGAAGAGGACAGCCATCTCGGGGACTTCATCGAGGATCGACAGGAGGTCTCTCCCGCCGACGCGGTGATCAATCTGAATCTCAAGGAACAGACAGAGAACGTGTTGCGCACGCTGACACCCCGCGAAGAGAAGGTCATCAAGATGCGGTTCGGAGTCGGCGACGGCAGCGAGCACACACTCGAGGAAGTCGGTCAGAACTTCGCCGTCACCAGGGAGCGCATTCGTCAGATCGAGGCCAAGGCGCTCCGCAAGCTGCGGCACCCGTCACGAAGCCGTCGGCTCCGCGCCTTCCTCGAAGGGACCTAGTATGAGCGTGGTCTCCTGCCGGGACGGATCGGCCCCAACAGCCTGCTTTAGGAGTGACAGGCCCCTGGGCCTGTCATGAATGACTTCGTGTCTGTGAGTGCCGAGGCGCCCGGCGGGCAAGGCGTGAGGAAGGAGTCGGCCGGGAGCCAGCGACTGACGAGCCACGCCACGAGCCGGGATGCCTCGGCACCCACGCCAACCAACCTCCTCTTCTCCGGGCCCATAGCTCAGCGGTCAGAGCCGCCGGCTCATAACCGGTCTGTCCCAGGTTCGAATCCTGGTGGGCCCACCATTGCCCCGCCTTTATGGCGGGGCTTTTTTTGTTAGGAACACCGCATGTTGCCTGACCTCGAGCGACTCATCCGGCTACAGCACCTCGACAACGACGCCGTTGAGGCGCGACACACCATCGAGGGGATTCCCTCTCGCATGGCGACCCTCGACACACGGCTCGATGCCGCCAGCGCCAAGGTGGAGGAAGCCACCCAGCGTTTGGACGACCAAAAGAAAGAGCGTCAGGCCGTCGAAAAGAATCTGGCGGGGGTTCAATCGCGCCTGTCACGGTTCAAAGAACAGCTCATGGCGGTGAAGACCAACAAGGAATACACGGCCATGCAGCATGAAATCGCGACCGCAGAGAGTGAGGTCGCCAAGCTCGAGGACGCGATTCTCGAACATATGCTGACAGCCGATTCCCTCGTCAGTGACATCGACGACGCGAAGCGCACAGAGGACTCCGAGCGGACCGAGACAAGAGACGAGCGACGCGGGCTCGAGA
>JAYZGM010000243.1:0-12947 GCA_036336225.1 Acidobacteriota bacterium
ATGACCAGCATACGTCGTCGGAGGTTCTTGATGACCGGGGCCTCAGCCGTGGCGGCGATCCTGTCGGCACGGCTCGTCCCCGGTGCTTTCTCTACCCGTTTCGGTCTGGCCTATGCCCTGCACTTCGGGATGTTTCGTCACCATGCGCGGGCGACGATTTGATCGACTAGCTCCGTTTCATGCACGACGAGGGCTTCCGATCGCTCGAGGACAACGGGTTGCCGAACCGAGACGTCGCCACCCAAGAACGGATCGGAACTGAGTTCGCCAGGCTAGATGACCTGTATCACCAGTAAATCACCGAGGGAAATCTCATCCCCAACCTCGCCCGTGCCTGAGACGAGATCACCTACATGCAGGTCGGGGAAACCGTGGTCATAACGAGCCCACCACCGGCGAGATCAACTACCTGAACGTCTTCCGGCACCTGAAGCGGGGGGATCGCCGGTATGGAGCACGGCAACTCCATGGACACCCGGGCCGGCGAGCGAGCCGTCATCGACGCGTACTGCACGTCAGACGGCGGTTGCGGCCTACGGCCGGCGCACGCACCATGATAACGTTGCCCGGTTGCACGCCGTCAGCTTCGGTGGCCACCAGCGACACGATCCGTCCGTCGACGATGCGTTGAATCTGCAGCTCGTCCCGCGAGCCTCCCCGTGCATACCCGCCCGCGGCTCGGATTGCGTCCCTGACCGTCATCCCGTTGGTCCACTCGTAGTCACCGGGAGATTCGACGAGTCCGAAAATATGATAGCCGGGCGAGTCGCCGTCGGTTTGATCTGTGGCCAGGAGAGCCGCGGCGAGCTGGATGCATACGACGAGCGTTACGAGGGTTCCCAGCTGTCGTCCTCTTCGCATAACGATCTCCCTGGGGCACGAGTAGCCTACCGCAGAACCCTTTCTGTGTGACTTCCCGTGGCGAGTCTCTGTGCGGCGACGCGGTGGCTGGGGTGTCGAGACCCGGCTATATGAGCGCTTCGAAACGGTGCGGAGACGTGTTCGACTTGATCGTCACCCCGGTCGGACTTCAAGAACGGCACACCGAGCGTCGTCGGGCCGGGCCCGCTTTCGAAATGGACGCAGGGATACGAGGAAGAGAGCGGTGTCGTATTGAAGGCGCGGCGCGCTAGATGGTTGGGGGGGCGGTGTGCGAGGTTGGGGCTGCGGCGTCTAAGAAGGGATCGGTGCTCGACGGGCGGTCGTCACGGGGTGGCCGGAAATCGGGGTGCCGATTCCCGACCGTGTCCACGGCGTCGGCTGGTTATGGCAACGCGAGCGTCATGACCGTGTTCGTCGCGACCACCGTCACATACTGCTTGCCGTCAATCTCGTAACTCATCGGGCTGGCGCGAACCGGGCGCGGGGCGTCGTGGCGAAACAGCTCTTCGCCAGATGAAGCGTCAAGCGCGTAGAAGCCCCCGTTCTCGACCCCCTGAAAGACGAGATTCCCGGCGGTCACCAAGTTACCGCTGGCACCGATGGCGGACTGTGCTGGGAGGACCGTCTGCCAGGTCTGTTCACCCGTGACCGGATCGTAGGCGGACACGGTGACCGCGGGTGGATAGCCTTCGCTGATCCGGTCCAAGGTCGAGAAGCTCTCGGTATGCCCTCGCGAATCTGGTCCTGGCTCCAAGGTGTCACCCACCGAGTTGACGACCAACGCGATTGCGCCGTTTTTTCCGGTGACGTATACGAGTCCCGTGCTCGGGCTGAAGGACGGTGCGCCGAAGCTCGACCCTCCGTGGGGAACGATGACCTCTTTGCTGATCCAGTATGGGCTGTACAGCTGGCTCGACCGGGCCGCCAACTCGGGATCATCCAGCTCGACAAAGGTCGCGCACAGTGGGGTCATCGGAACCCCCGCCGCGTTGTACGGAATCGGTTGCGTCGGCCAGACTTCTTCGCCGGGCACGTCGGTCTCGGTGGGCACGGTCGTTTCCACCATTGGGTGTAGCGGCTCGCCGGTCTCGCGATCCCACATGTAGAACAAACAGTTCTTCCCGGCCGCGGCCACCCCCGTGACGGTTTCTCCGTCCTCGTCGGTGACATCGAAGAGCACCGGTCCCGTCACGTGGTCCCAGTCCCAGAGGTCATGATGGACAGCCTGGTAGTACCACCGAAGCGCTCCGGTTTCGAGATCGAGTGCGATGGTGCTGTTGCTGAAGAGATTGATCCCTGCTCGGGCCGATCCATCGTAGTCCGGTGAGGGGTTGCCAGCGTTGACGTAGACCAGACCAAGCTCGGTGTCGACCGCTGGTTGGGTCCAGATACCACCACCCGCCCGCGCTCCGTCGCCCCAGGTATCGCGCGCGATCTCCCAGCCCTCGTCTTGGGGGCCTTGAGGAATTGTGTTGAACACCCACTTGATACGGCCGGTGTCGGACTCGGTCGCGATGACAAGACCGCCTGGAATGTGCCCTTCAGACAATGCTGCCGCAACATACAGCGTGCCATCGTGGTGGGCCGGCGGGGTTGTGATGCGATAGCCGATGCTTACCGGATCGAGATTCGGAGGGTAGTCATCAGGGTACTTCGTCTGTAAGGCGTTACTGACGACCGGAAGCACCCCCCCGTCGCCGAACGTCTCGACCGCCTCGCCCGAGGCGGCGTCACGCGCATACAGGTCGGCGCCGCGATAGGCGTAGATGTTGCCCGCAGCGAACGTGGGGCCACGAACCGGGCTGCCTCCCGGCGACCCAGCATCGAGCACGGATGTCCATAGTTCTTCGCCCGTCTCGGCATCGAGCGCGAACAGTGTCGAGCGCGAGTGCAGATACATCACGCCGTCGACGACCAGCGGAGTAGCCTGCAGGATGTTGTCGGTCGGCCCGACCTCATAGGTCCAGCGCTCAACGAGCTCGTCGACGTTGCCCGTATTGATTTCATCCAGCGGGGCAAACCGGTTGTTGTCGAGGTTTAGGTTCTGACTTGACCAGTCGGTCGATGTTTGAGCGAGCAACGGGGGGGCCATACCCCCTAGCGTGAGACTGCTCGCTGCGACGCAACACGCCACACGACCGGTTCTCCTTCGGATAGCGATCGGATGTCTCCTCATTGAGCTTCGGCTTCCTCAGCGCGCGCGCCGCTCAGCGAGTTCGGCACCGCCCAGTTCCCCTCGTGGCAGGCATACTCGTACTGTTGATACGCCTGGTCGCGTTTGTAGGGGAACGCCACAGTCCACGGCTCCGTGTAGGTGTCTGGATCGTCGACGGTAAGCTCGTAGTTCAGTGTGCTCTCATCGGCGACGGTGAACCGCTCCACCATCCGACGACCCTCGTGCTGGGGCGCGCGCGAACCAGGGGCGCGCATGTTCCCGACCGCTTTGAAGTTGGTCGACTCGATCACCAGTGTGTTGCCTTCCCAGTGACCACGCGGGTTGCCTTCCCATTGGGTGATGTCGTCGTCCACGTGGGGACCGGCATCGATCGGGATAATTCGTGCGTTGTGGATCATCTCGCTGTGGATGATGATGTGGTCCTCGGTTTGCACGATTAGCTTGCCGTTGTTGTAGGCGGTGGGCATCATCATGCCAAACACGCCGCGTGAGAGACAGCGGTCACCGGACTCCATGTTCGCGGCCTGATCATGGAGGTGATCGCGGTAGTACTGGACGCTGTCTCGGGCGAGTTCGGTCATGGCCGGCACCCGTCCCTCGGGTGGGTGTACGATTAATGCGGGTGCCTGACCGGCCACTGGCTCCTTCCAATACCAATCGAACCAGTAGTTGGCATAGGCGCCAACCCCGCGACTGTTCTCATGTCCTTCCCACTCGACGGCCTTGGCGCGATCGGACCGCGCGGTGAACAACTCGAGCCGTTCTTCCTCGGTGAGCGTTTTTCCGACGAGATCAGCGGGTAGCTCCAGTGGGACGTGGGAGGACCCCACGTTATTCCACATCCCGTTGATGTCGGGTACGCCGTTGGCGAGGCGCGGTGGTTCCCATGACTGCGCTGAGGATGAGGACGAGGCCCCGAAGACCACGAGGACGGCCACACACAACATGCAGGAAAGTAGTCTCATTCTGATCCTCATTCATCTTTCTTGAGACGGAGTGCTGCCCCGAACCTCCCGCAGGGACCTCTGGGCCCCTCTCTCCGCGTCCGCGGGCCGCGCATTATCGCGAGGCGGCCGGCGGCGTGAGCCGTCGTCCGACGACCCAGTCCAAGCGCTGCGTCCTGAACGGTCTGTCTAGACACCAGGGACAGGGTTTCCGGCCACATACACCGATTCGAGCGAGTGTGTATTTGCGATGTCGTCGAGAGGGTTGGCACCGAGCACGAGAAAATCCGCCCATTTGCCACTCTCGAGTGACCCGAGGTCTGCATCGACCTCCATGCACCGTGCGGCCGCCGAGGTCGAGGCGACAATCGCCTGCATCGGTGTCAAACCGGCCTCCACCATGAGCGCCAGCTCGCCATGCTCAAAATATCCTTGGAACCGTGCGGCGGGACCCGTGTCCGTCCCCATCGCAATCGGGATACCCGCGTCCGAGAGTGCTTTGAGGTTCTGTTTGGCGACTTCGAGCTGTGCCTTGTAGGTTTGGGCGCTGCTGCTATTCTGCATCCGTTCCTGATACTCGGGGGTTTCGAGCGCCGCGACCACCTCGGCGTCGGCTTCTTTCCGGAAGAACGGATCATCAAACCACTCTGGTCGCGACTCGTAAACGTAGGTCGACACTTCGCGCATCAGCGTCGGGCAATAACAGACACCGGAATCGCGGAGCAACGTGATGAACTCGTCGTCCACCGCCGTGTCACGCACGCTGTGGGCGAGGAAGTCGGCGCCGGCGTTGAGCAGCCCCTTGGCGTCGTCGAGATAGTAGAGATGGGCGGCAAGCCGAAGACCGCGTTCATGCGCCGTGTCGATCACCGCTTGATAGGTCTCCGGGGTCATTTTGGTGCCCGCCCCGAGGTTGTCGTCCACCCGGATCTTGAGAATATCGGCGCCGCCATCGGCGGCCGCGGCTGCTTGCTCGACCGCCTCTTCTGGTGTCGGCCCCGTTGGGATATTGAGTGACACGAAGAGTCGGGCTTGGTCGACGTCCGGGTTATTCTGCTGGCGGTCGCGGACCGCGACGCCTTCCGGGCCGTCGCCACCAAGGCTGAACACGGTGGTCACCCCATAGCGGGCATACAGCCCCAGCTGGCTCTCGACATGATCCTCGGTGTAGAACGACGCATCAGACTCGAGCCCCACGACGTTGTTCACGTGGCCATGGGCATTGATGAGTCCGGGCATGATGGTGCGGCCACTGACGTCAATCGTCTCTGCGTCGGGCGGCACCGCAACCGTCTCGCTGTCTCCGACCGCTTCGATCCGCCCGGCGCGTAATATGAGCACGCCGTTCTCGATCGGGGTATCGCCAGTTCCATCGATGATGCGAGCCCCGACAAACGCTTGCAGCCCCGGTGTTGGCTCGACCGGTTCCTCTGAGGCACCACCGCATCCCACTGCCAGCAACACGGCCGACCCCAACGCAACCACACAGCCTCTAGCGTACATGCTTCACTCTCCCTCCGAAAATCAGTGGGATGGCCACGTGCCACCGCCTACAGGCCCGTGCGGCCCGAATCTTCAGACACGCCCTGATGGGCGCTCCTCTGTAAGGGCCCGGCTAATCCAGCACGGGCTCCGAACCCATCCGTTCAAGCACTTCCCCCAACCGCTCGATCTCTTCGCCATACTGGGCCCAGTTTCCGTCTCGCTGGGCCTCAAGGGCACGACGGTAGTGCTCTCCTGCCTGGGAAACGAGCGGTCCAGAGGCGACCGTGGCCTGTGCGGGCGGCAGGGGCACGGTCGAAGGTCGTGGACGCTCGAGACCCGCTACGACGGCCTCGGGCGCCAGCGCGCGTGACGGTGGCGCGGCCGACCCGAACAGCAGACGTAGCGCGTCATCCAGGGTTTCCTCCATGACGATCTGGTTTTGGTATGCCACGATGACGCGTCGAAGCTCGGGGATACGTCCCCCGGATGCACGCAGATAGAGCGGGCGGATATAGAGCAGCGCCTCCTCGATGGGTATCACCAAGAGTGTCCCCTGGATGACCTCGGAGCCCTGCTGGTTCCATAGGGTAATCTGTGGCGAGATCTCTTGATCCTGGTTGATCCGCGACACGATCTGGCTTGGTCCGAACACAACCTTTTGCTTGGGGAACTGGAAGACCAGTATCTTGCCGTACTGGTCGCCATCGCTTCGCGCCGCCATCCACGCCGCGAGGTTGTTCTTGCCTCGGGGAGTGAAGGGCAGCATCTGGATGAACTCTGCTCGAGGCTCACCCGGTAGCCGCATGATCGTGTAGTACGGCTGCATCTGTTCGTTATCGATGACTGGGACCTCCCACTGGTCTTCGCGGTTGTAGAAGACCGCGGGATTGGTCATGTGGTAGGTCGAGTAAATCGCCGTCTGTAGTGAGAACAGGCCCTCCGGGTATCGAATGTGGCGACGGAGGTCCTCCGTCATGTCATCGAGCGGTCGGAGGAAGTCGGGAAAGATTGACCGGAGCGTGCGGGCAATCGGTTCATCCGCGTCGGCCAGATAGAACGTGGTCGTGCCGTCGTATGCGTCAATGACGATCTTGACGGCATTACGAATGTAGTTAATCCGGTTGGTGGTGGGTGTTGCGTACGGGTATTGCGTGCCGCTGGTATAGGCGTCGACGATCCAGACCAGTCGCCCTTCGGAGATCACGAGATACGGGTCATTGTCATACTGCAGAAACGGGGCGATCGTGGTGACACGATCCAGGATATTTCGGTGATAGAGAATCCGGCTGTCGCTGCCGAGCTGACTGCTGACGAGAATTTCGTAAGCGCGAAACTGGGCGGCGAAGAGGAGTCGACGCAGGAGCGATGACATGACGACCCCACCGGCTCCGTCATAGCGGGTCGAAACGTTGTCGTCGCCTTCAGGGTAGTGGAACTCGTCGGTGTCGGTGTTGACGATCACGTAGTCGTTCGAGAGCTCGCCAAAGTAGATGCTGGGTTCGTCGACGGCGATGTCGACCGATGACGTGGGAGGCAGGTCTTGAATAAACAAGACCGGGAGCCCTTCCTGGGTGACCTGGTTCACCGGTCCCATGGCCACGCCGAACCCGTGGGTATATTGCAGCCGTTCATTCACCCAGGACCGGTTGGGCAAACGGTCAGAGTTCAATTCCCGGCTCGACAGCATAATTTGTCTGTACTCACCGTCGATGAAATACCGGTCGTTGTCGACTGAGGCAAAGTCGTAGTACGTCCGAATTTCTTGAATCTGACCAAAAGTATCGAGCAGTGGCTCGTGGTCCCAGAGCCGCACGTTGTTGATCGTCTCGGTATTGTTCTCGATGTCGTTCAGCGTGAGGGTGGCGTCGCCCGACAATTCGCGCGCCTCGACTAGCTCGAGCCCAAAAGCCTGACGCGTGGCCTCGATGTTGTGGACGATAAAGGGCGCCTCCCGCTGTTGCTCGTCGGGAGTGACCACCAACCGTTGCAGCGCGAACGCGCCGATGTTGCCACCCACGGTCAGGAGTGCGTAAAGCCCGATTGCGGCAAAGAGCGGCCGATTG
The DNA here is from genome assembly GCA_036336225.1 of Acidobacteriota bacterium. Taxonomy (GTDB): domain Bacteria; phylum Acidobacteriota; class Vicinamibacteria; order Vicinamibacterales; family UBA8438; genus JAJEEA01. The sequence continues at coordinate 7,551 of JAYZGM010000243.1, forward strand.
CGGGGAGTTAGTGCGGTGATGACACTGAGCGCCGAGCCGAGCAGCGCGACGAGCATTAGCATCCGAAAGACCGGCACGCGGACGGTGACGTCGGCATACGAGGCGCCGTGAATAATGCCGGCCGGTGTCGTCAGGACCCGCGGCACGTCAAGATAGGCGCCCCATGCCAACAGCAGGAACAGGACGGCGATGATAAGCCCCAGATGGCGGCGGGCATCGTCGCTGACGATGGGCCCTCGGGCCGGGTCCAGCGCCAGCCGACCGGACACGATATAGGCCGCCGTCGACCCGACAAGAGACAGCATGATGACGGCCAGCATGAGGTAGCGGGCCAGATCGAAGAACGGTAAGGAGAAAATGTAGAAACCCACGTCTCGGTTGAAGAGCGGGTCGACCTGCTCGAACGGCACGGCGTGTCTGAACTGTAGCCACGTCAGCCATTCGTTCGAGGCAAACATTCCCAGAAACAGCGCGACGAGGGCGGCGGCCCCGGTGCCTAGCCACTGAAGCTGCTTTGGGTCGAGTACGACCGGTTGGAGATCGCCACCACCTGGAAACAGCGTGTAGGGTTGGACAAAACGCCGAAGGGCAACCCGGAAGTTGAAGGCGAGACCGAGAAACGCAAGGAGGAACACGGTCCCCCCGAACAGCGCTTTTGCGGTCAGCGAGCGGATAAAGATACCGGTGTAGTCTAACTCGTTGAACCAGAGCCATTCCTTGAGTAGCGCCACGGCGGAGGGTACCACCGTGAAGAGCAATAGGACGACGAGTAAAAAGACTAGTCTCGCAGGCATCCTTCAAGAGCCTCGTACGGCATTCTCCACTGGTTGCGACACGCCCGACCCGCGCGGGATGAGACACCCCACCCACGCTGCTTCGGCAGGCGACTCGAGCTTCGGACGATATTCCCCCAAGTCTACACCAGGGAGCCTAGTTGACCCGCCGTCTGGACGCAACTGGAACCGACCAACGCGCTTACCGAAGGACTCGGCGTCACCCACGTCCGGTCACCGACCCGACTCGACCCACCGCCACTCGATCGACGACAATGCCCGGCCGTGGGCCGAAAAAATCGGCCACAGGTGGAGCGAGTCGTGAGGAGGATCAGTATGTCTGTTACGGTGGGAGACCAGGCTCCCGACTTTGAGCTAGCAAGTCATCGGGGAGGACAGGTTCGGCTCTCTGACTTTCAGAACAAGAAGCATGTGGTCGTCGCATTTCATCCGTTGGCATTCACGCCCGTGTGTGCGACACAGATGAGGGGCTACGAGACCGACCGTTTATGGTTTGAGGCCCACAAGACACACGTATTGGGTATCAGTGTCGACGCGGTGCCCGCCAAGATCGAATGGGCGAAAACGCTCGGTGGGATTGGCTTCGACCTTCTCAGTGACTTTCATCCCCACGGCGGGGTGGCGGACCTTTATGGCGTGTTGCGCGACGGTGGAATATCCGAACGGGCTATCTTCGTTGTTGATAAAAGGGGGATGGTGCGTTTCGCGAAGGTGTATGACATCCCCGCCCTGCCCGACACCAAGGAATTGCGCCAGGTGATCGACGCGCTTGGGTGAAGCCGGCCGGACACGCTCTACAGCTCGCGAAGGGCGGTCACCCTGTGGTTTCGATGACCGTCGCCACACGTACCACCAGGTCGCCCCACCACCGACCGTAAGGAGGAGTACCGTTAGAACGACCCAGGGCCATCGTCGGGGGTCCTTGTCAGCCGCGTCGCGGTCGATTTGAGGTCGTCGAGTGAAGGCGTCACAGTGAGGCACCGTTTCAGAGTGCTCACTTATGACAAAGCCGACGCCGCGACTCGTTATAATCGGACCACACGTCGGTGTCACCGGTTGACCTGGCGAATTGAGCGTTGTGTAAGTCGTTCCTGCAAGAGGACGAAACTGGCCGCGGAGAAGTTTATTTCCTGCGCCGGGGTGTGGAGCAGAGTCCCACGCAAGAGATGTCTGATCGCAAGTATCGGCAACGTGGGTATCAGGACGACGACGCCGAGCGGGGATCGGTCGACCGAGCCCGTGTGCCTCGTCGCGACGGCGCACCGCGGAGCGTCATCAACCGTCAACACGGAAAACCAAACCTGCCCGGGTTTCATGAGGTCATGCGGTGTGCACGATGTGGTCACACCTTTCGCCAGGCCATCGGTCTCGACACAACCTGTTCCCGGTGTGGATCCGCACTTCATACGTGCGCGCAGTGTGTCTCGTTCGATAGCAGCCAGCGTTTCGAGTGTGTGCAACCGATCCCTGCCCGTGTTTCCCCTAAGGACGAGCGGAACGAGTGCGCCCATTTTTCCCCACAGGTGACGGTGGAGCGTCAGACGCACTCCCACGCGACCGGTCCTCGCAGTGCAAAACAGGCGTTCGATGACCTGTTCAAGTAGCCGCGTCCGACCGACCGCGCCCGTCTGAAGACGCTAGGGAATCACGTTCTGCCATAATTAGCGGATGAACGTGCGCAGCCCCGCTGACCTGGAAACGGCACTCGCCGGGTTGACGAGTCCCGTGAGATTAGTCTTCTTTACCCAAACGTTCGGGTGTGAGACCTGTTTGCCAGCGCGTCAGATCGTGGACCGCGTCGCCACGCTGTCCAACCTGATCACGGTCGAGGAATACAACCTCGTGCTCGACAAGGAGCAGGCGGAATCCTACAGGATTCATCGAGCTCCAGCCATTGCGGTCGTCGGGGCGGCGGACACCGGAATCCGGTTCTATGGTGTCCCAGAGGGCCACGAGCTTGTTTCACTGGTGGAGTCCATTCTGCTCGTTGCGTCGGGGGACGCAGGGCTGAGTGACGAGAGTCGGGCCCGGGTGGCGGATGTCGACCAACCGGTTGACATCCAAGTCTTTGTAACCCCGACCTGACCCCACTGTCCCCAGGCGGTCAGCCTGGCTCACCGGATGGCGCTCGCCAACGAGCACATTACGGCCGCCGCGGTCGCGGCAGCGGAGTATCCGGATTTGGTCCGTCAGTACCAAGTTACAGGTGTCCCCAAGACGGTGATCAACGAGACTGGCGAAATCTTGGGTGCCGTTCCAGAAGCCGCCTTCGTCGATCAGGTTATCGCGGCCTTGGGAGCTGGGAGCGAACCCCCGGAGACTGGTGAGACGGGCGATGTACCCGCCTGACCGGACATTCGGCTCGGTCCACAGATTCCGCAATGCGGTCGTGCTCAGAATGGGCGGCTTGGCTGTGGCGGGGCTTGCGCTGGTCTGGCTGGCGCCGAGGATGGGCGGGCAGGTGGCGCCGCCTGAGACGGATCCGACCACCGTCCACTATGCCCTGAGCTTCCCCGAGCCTGAGCATCGGTGGATGCATGTATCGATGACGGCGACGGGTTTGTCCTCAGCCCCACTTAGCGTGCGCATGAGTGTGTCGTCGCCAGGTCGATATGCACGGCATGGCTTTGCGAAGAACGTGTTCGACATACACGCCCAGGACGGGGCAGGTAACCCGCTGGAAGTGACCCGTACGGCCATGTCCCGGTGGGACATCGATGGGCATGATGGCACGGTCCAGTTTGGCTATCGGGTGTACGGTGACCGGATTGACGGAACCTACCTCGCCATCGACGACACCCACGCGCATCTGAACATGCCAGCCGTGCTGATGTGGGGGCACGGGCTCGAGAACCGCCCGGCGATAATACAGTTTGAACTACCAGCCGGTAAGGACTGGCGGGTTGCGACACAGCTCTACCCGTCCGAGAATCCGTTCATCTTTACGGCGCCAAATCTCCAGTACTTGCTCGATAGCCCGGCTGAGGTCAGTCAGTTCGCCGAGCACACATTCAACGTGGTCGACCCGACGGATTCGGGTCACGAACCGTCGTTCCGAATCGCATTGCATCACAGGGGTGGTGACACCGAGCTGACCCGATATGCGCGCGATGTGGAGGACATCGTTCGTGAGATGGTCACTGTGTTCGACGAGTTCCCGCGGTTTGAAACGGGACGATATACCTTCATCGCGGACTATTTACCCGGTGCTCATGGCGATGCGATGGAGCATCGGAACAGCACGGTGTTGAGCGCCCCGGCCAGTCTTCGTCAACAAGCCAGGGGATTGCTCGGGTCCGTGTCGCACGAGTTTTTCCATGTGTGGAATGTCGAGCGAATACGACCGGCTTCCCTTGAGCCATTCGACTTTGAGGTCGTCAATCCATCGGGGGAGCTCTGGCTGGCCGAAGGCTTCACCAATTATTACGGCACGCTCATCCTCCAGCGCGCCGGGCTGAGAACGCTCCCCGACACGCTGGCCCGGTTCTCGTCCGCGATAGACACGGTGCGCCTCGGCCCCGGGAGACAGTTCAGGTCGGCCTCGGATATGAGTTGGCTCGCGCCCTTTGTCGACGCCGCGAGCGCGATTGACCGCACGAACTGGGACAATGTGTTCATTTCCTACTACACGTGGGGGGAGGTCCTGGGGTTGGGGCTCGACTTGCTGCTGCGCACTCGGTCCGCGGAATCGACCGGGGAGCCGAGCCTGACGCTCGACGACTACATGCGTCTGCTCTGGCAACGTTTTGGCCGGGGTGGTGCCACAACTCCAGGAGTGGTCGACCGTCCGTATACTCCGGCCGACGCCCGGGCGGCACTGGCGGACGTGACCCAAGATCGGGGGTTTGCCGACGAGTTCTTCGACCGCTACGTCGACGGACACGAGGTCATCGACTTTGCTCCGCTTGTCGAGCGCGCCGGGCTACGTCTACAGCCGCGGACACCGGACCGTGTATGGTTTGGCTCACCCGCGCTGCGGTTCGAGGCCGGCGGAGCGCGAGTCGTGGCGCCGGTGCCTTTAGGGTCGCCGCTTTACGACGCTGGGGTCGCGCGCGACGACCGTCTCGTCGCCATCGACGGGCGCGCCGTGTCTTCGCCGGGTGGTCTCGACAGGCTACTGAGCGACCTCGACGATGGGCAAGCAGTGTCACTAGAGTTTCACCGACGCGACGAACGCCTGACGACGACCCTTGTGGTTGAGGCCGATCCGACACTCGAGCTGGTCTCGTTTGAGCAGCTCGGTGCCCGTCCCACACCGCAGCAGCTGCGCTTCCGTGACGCGTGGCTGGGCTCTCAGATCGGGCCTTGAGATGGACGCCACACTGCAGGACCCGGTCTGCGGCATGCAGGTTGACCCGGCCAAGAGCCGGTTCAGCCACGAGCACGAGGGACAGACCTACTTCTTCTGTTGTGGTGGGTGTCAGACGGCCTTCGCGACCGATCCCGCTCAATTTCTAGACCGCGAGTCGCGTGACGATGGTCGCGCCGTTTCGATGCCTGAGGGCACCTGGTTTACCTGCCCGATGGACCCTGACGTGCGTCAATCGACGCCGGGAGCGTGTCCCAAGTGTGGGATGGCGCTCGAGGCGGAGTTGAATGCGGG
>JAYZGM010000244.1:0-8615 GCA_036336225.1 Acidobacteriota bacterium
TCGGCGGAATCTCCTCGTTACCCACCTGAGTGTCGATCGGAGGGGTGCCCCCCGAGCCAGTATCTACGTGCGACCGACGTCTTCGGACGGCACCCTCCCGGGAGGTGCGTCTTTCGACAGCTGCATCCGGTGCCGCACTACGGCCATGGCGGCGTCGGTCTTGTTGGGGACAACCGAGCCATGGAAGTGCGCACCTTCTTCGATAATGAGACAGGGAGACACTAGCCGTCCAGTGACCACTGAGGTGGCCCGAAGCTCGATGACGTGCGACGCCGTGACATTGCCATCGACGCGACCCAAGACCGTCACCGTGCGGGCACACACTTCTCCTTGGACGTGCGCGGCCCCACTGATGGCCACCCCATAGTCCGGCATCAAGACCGCACCCTCAACGACGCCCTCGATGATGACGTGCTCGGTCGCCATCAGCTGTCCCTTGACCTGGATGCCTCGCCCCACGGCGGTCACCCCCGGGGCCAACGACTCTGAGAACGGACGCTCGGTGTCCGCCGGAGTGCCCGCCGTGGTCGGGTGTTGATTGGTCCGCATCATTCTGCCGCGATACCGTGCGGAGCTGTCCGAGACCACCGGTCTGGGATGGGTCAAAAGGTGGAGCGGGAGACGGGGTTCGAACCCGCGACCAACGGCTTGGGAAGCCGTGACTCTACCACTGAGTTACTCCCGCCAAAGACATGCTGCGACGATTCTAACAGAAAGAAACCTGACACCCCGGCGTCCAGGATTCGGTCCGCTCGCCGCGAATGATCGCGAGCACCTCGTCGCGTCGTGTTCGCATCTCCTCGAGGGTCGAACCCTCGAGGTTGAGTCGTAACAGGGGTTCGGTGTTGGACGGTCTCACATTAAAATGCCACGAGGGGTATTCCACCGACACACCATCCATGTGATAGACGTGCCCGTCGGCGTAGCGGCTGGCGAGCTCATCGAGTTTGGCGCTCACGAGTGCCCGGTCATCGAGAGCCGTGTTGATTTCTCCGGAAATGAAATACCGCTCACGAAACGGCGCGAGGAGTTCTTCCAGGGGCTCCCCCCGGGTCGCCATCAGCTCCAAAATGAGCAGGGCCGGGATGAACCCGTTGTCGGCAAAAAAGTTCTGTCGAAAGTAGTAATGACCAGTGACTTCGCCCCCGAACACCGCGTTCTCATCACGCATCCGCTTCTTGAAGAACGAATGACCGACGCGATTCATCAAGGCGCGACCACCATACTGCGCAACGGTGTCCCTCACCGCGTGACTGGCGCGCACGTCGTAGACTACCGTTGCCCCCGGGGTCTTTCTCAGAAAGGCCTCGGCCAGGAGCGCAGTAATGAAATCCCCCGAGATGAATTCTCCGTCACCGTCGACAAAGAAACAGCGGTCAGCGTCGCCATCCCAGGCGATACCCGCGTCGGCAGATTCCGCACGGACGGTCTCGACGAGGTTACGCCGGTTTTCCTCAATGAGCGGGTTCGCTTCGTGATTGGGAAACGTTCCGTCGATCTCGAAGCATAACCGCGTGGTTCGTCCCGGGAGCCGGTCAAAGAGCAGGGGCGCAACGAGCCCACCCATCCCACTCCCGGCATCGAGTACGAGCGAGAACGGACGAAACGTCGACACGTCCACAAAGCCGAGGATGTGCTCGAGATAGTCTTCGAGCACCGTCATCGCGGTGAAGTCACCGGGCTGGGGCGGTGGGGCTGGAATTGAGTCGGTCGCCAACATGTTTCGGATCTCTCCGAGTCCCGCGTCGCCACTCAGCGGAAGCGCTTGGCGACCGACCAGTTTGATTCCATTGTAGCCACCGGGATTGTGCGAGGCGGTGATCTGTGCCCCACCATCCAGCCCGTCACGGGCGACGGCGAAATAGAGCTGGTCCGTTCCCATCATCCCGATGTCGATGACATCGGCACCCTGGGCTCGAGCCCCTTGAATAAAGGCGCGAGCGAGGCTAGGTGATGAGATACGCATGTCTCGGCTCACAGCGATACGTCGCGCGCCAAGATGAGCGACAAATCCGCGCCCGATCTGCTCGGCGAGCGGCTCGTCGACTTGGCTGGGGTACAGACCCCGTATGTCGTAGGCTTTGAAGGCGTTTGGATCGAAACGCATGGGCTAGCGTCCTCTTACCGCCGTTCGTTTACGAGTTCCCGGATGGAGCATCCCCGCTGGTGGCGTTGCGCGTCGGTCACAAATACCCGTTTTACGCTCTCTTTGCGTCTGGCGATCCTGGCGCCGGGCCCGCGACTTCACACACGAACGTCGGTGACAAGACACTAGATTCTGCTGTAGGCGGAGAGGGTGGATTCGTGCCCCAGGACCGTGCCATTACTCACGACGGTGTGGGCGGCAAGATGACAGCGTCGTCCGAGCACCGCATCACGGACGATTGCCTCGTCTGCCACGGTCGTCTCGCCCCACAGGATCGACCGGTCGATAGTCGCACCCGCGGCGACCGTGCAGCGAGCGCCGAGCACGGTCTCCGCACCGATCCGGGCTCCCGGCCCAATGACACACCCCTCTCCCAGAAAACAGGGGCCGGTCACGGTTGCGTCGGCCGCGATCCGGCAGTCGGTTTCCTGATAGATGTGGTTAGGCGACTGTCCGCGAAACGGGCCCGCGGCACAGCGTTGAGTCATCAGGTCGCGATGCGCGCGCATATAGCTCGCGGGGGTTCCGATATCGAGCCAGTATCCATCGTCCACATACGCGACAAACGACTCGCCACGCGTCACCAGCGAGGGAAAGTACTCTCGCTCGATGGACCAAGCGGTGTCGTCGGGGATGCGGTCAAACGTCGCGGGCTCGAGCACATAGATGCCAGCGTTGATGGTATTGCAGGTGATGTCCGCGAGTTTCGGTTTTTCGAGGAACCGGCGAACGTTACCCTCGGCGTCTGTTTCCACCAACCCATAGGCGGTGGGGTTCTCCACCGGGGTGAGTACGATGGTGGCGAGGGCTGCGCGTTGGCGATGGAGGGTGACGACAGCTTGGAGGTCGATCGTCGTCAGCACATCGCCATTGAACACCAAGACGGTGTCCGTGACACCGTGCGTGGCATACTTGATGGCGCCACCGGTGCCGAGCGGGTGGGGCTCAACCATGTAACGTACGTGAAGACCGGCTTCGGTGCCGTCCCCGACCCTCGCCTCGATGTGGTCGGGTCGATAGTTGAGGCTCAGAATCACCTCGTCGATCTCGGGGACTTGCCGCAGGAGGTCTATCTGGTAATAGAGAAATGGTCGAACAAAGATCGGGACAATCGGTTTGGGAATATCAAGTGTCAACGGTCTCAACCGAGTGCCGAACCCGCCCGCCAGAATGACCGCCTTCATGTCGCGGGGATTGTAGCACCCCGGTCCCAGGCCGCCTGTACATCTTGCGAGGGGCGATTTGGGATATTACAATGAGAGCCGCGCGTCTACCCGAAGGCCAGATGAACCTGCCGAACAGCCTGACCCTGGCCCGCATCTTCCTCATACCACTGCTTGTTGTCGTCCTGCTCACGAAGTTCGACGGTGTCGGCATTCTTGGGGTTGGCAAGGGGTTCGTTGGAGCCGCCATCTTCGGAATTGCCGCACTGACCGACTGGCTTGACGGGTATTTGGCCAGGCGTCGGAAACAGGTAACGACGTTCGGTCAGCTGATGGACCCGCTCGCCGACAAGCTCCTGATTACGGCCGCCCTCGTGTCCCTCGTGCAGATGGAGTTGGCGTCGGCGTGGATGGTGGCGATCATTCTCGGGCGAGAGCTCGGGATAACCGTCCTGCGCAGTCTTGCCTATTCTCGCGGCGTGACCATTGCCGCATCGACACTCGGCAAGGTGAAGATGATGTCGCAGGTGGTCGCGATCCTCCTGCTGATTCTGAGTCAGGATATCCAGCGATTCTTCATTCTCGGGCAGATCGCCTTGTGGGTCGTCGTGGTTACCGCATTGGTCTCAGCCGCGGACTATTACCGACGGTTCAACCAGGAGGGGATGCATCCACGAGTGGCCGACTTCGAGGCCGCCCGACGGCGCGCGCGGGGCGAGGATCACGAATCGTCCGCAACCGGGACCGTGTCGGAGCGCGCGCGTCGCGTCGCCTCTCGCTCCTAGTGACATGACGACCGGTCCGAGCTGCGAGCCGGTGGCGGGTTGCTAGCGGTGTCTTGCGACCAAGTCCCCGCTGCGAATCGGGAGCTGGGTCTGGAGGACCTGGGTAATCGCTGAGGTCGGCTCCACCAGCATCACGGCCGCTGTGCCGAGTGGCACGACCTGGCCACCCAGACCACTCGGGTTCGGACGGAAGACGGCGAGCCGTTGTCCCGGTACGAGGCCGTCCCCCGCACCTTGGTCAATGACCAGCAAGTCTCCCGCACTGGCGATGGACCGTCCGTCTACGCCAAACAAAATCGTTGAGAAGTCGTCGTAGTCAATGGATCCGATGCCTCGACCGGAGGCACCTCCGGCATGACAAACGGCGCGAGCGTGTCATCGCGTCGCACTGGCGCGCACGTGTGCGCCACGACCGCTAGCATGGCGTGTTCTTGCACCTCGACGGCTCGCACCCACCCGGAAGTCACGAAAGGTTGTACGCCGCAGCTCCTCATCGTACTTGGTACTTGCGGCGACGGTTTGCACACGTTGCGTGAAGAACGCGGACCCGACCACTCGACCCGCCGACAAGGCGTCTGGTGACGCCAAACGAGGCGCGCACGCCAAGGCTTCGGGGGACAGAAGACGCGGTTGTGCGGCCGCAGTCAGAGAGGGCATCAGCAGTATGACCGCGAGCCCTCCGAGGAAATAGTGGCGGTGTCGTCCCGGCATCAGCGATCCTGCTCGGCATCCCGTTCCGCTTCCAACTCTGATATACGAGTTTGGGCGTCTTCGGTATATGCGCTCGAGTCGAACTCATCCAGAACGCGAGCGAAATACGGAATGGCTTCCGTTACCTCGCCCCGGCCTGCGAGGGACTCCCCGAGGTAAAAAAACACCTCATCCCGCTGCGTATAGCCGGGGTCTTCGTCGACGATCTGTCGGAAGCGGCTAATAGCGCCGGCGAACATCCGGAATCGGTAGTAAAAGTGTCCGACGGCGAAGTCGTGCGCGCTCAACCGGTCGCGCGCTTCTCGCAGTCGAGCTCGGACCTCAGGCACGAGCTCCTGATCGGTCGGGTACAGAGACAGGAAATTCTCGAATTCACGGACCGCGGCCATGGTAGAGGATTGGTCACGTTCGGCCCGGCGCATTTGATGAAAATGCACCATCGCGAGTTTGTATTGAGCAAACGCGGCGCGGGGATGGGTCGGGTACAAGCTCAAGAAATCCTGAAATTCCGCCAGGGCGCGGACATACGCTTCCAGCGTGCCCTCTTGTTCATAGGTCTCACCGATGCCGATCCGGGCGGCGGCGCGGTATTGGCTTTGCGGGTAGTTGTCCCGAATCTCCACGAAATACTGACGCGACCGACGCCAGTCGCCCTCCTCGAGTGCGGTCGAGCCACGGTCATAGAGAAGACGGTCGGCCTCGAGCTCTCCGATTTGCGGCAGCTCCGCGTTCTGAGGACCACAGGAGATACCGACGAGAATGAGCGCGACCAGCAGGGCCTTCGCCCCCAAGACGGTGCGTCGAAGCAGACTCGGACTCACGCGGTTGGCACGGATGTCGAAATTCATGGGACTCTACGTCGATACCGGTTTCAAGCGTTACGGGCCATATGCGAGCGGATACGCCGGCCAACGGGCCGGCGTCGATCCTCTACAGGCCAACACACCACACCATACAGATAGCAGAAGCGCCGCCGAGATGCGAATCGACAACTCCCACGAGGCCGCATAGCGCTCATGAGAGGAGGTCTCGAATCTCATCCGGCAACCGCGTAGGTTTGCCGCTGCGGCCGACCGCGGCGTGCACCGTGCGTCCGGTTGCCGTCACCACCCCGTCGAAAGGGCGATGCACTTCGTAGGTAAACTCGAGACGAGCCAAGGATGCCAGATTCGCCGTGGTTCGAATCGTGAGCTCGTCATCGTAGCGTGCCGGGCGACGATAATCGCATCGTGCTTCTATGACCGGCAGCATGAACCCGGCGGTCTCCAGATTCCGATACGAGCGCCCGAGCGACCGCAGTAACTCGCATCGTCCCACTTCGAACCAGACAAAGTAGTTCGAGTAGTAGACCACCCGCATCTGGTCCGTTTCCGCGTACCGCACCCGGATCCTAGTGTCGTAAGTCGCCACGCTTAGTCCGTGGAGGCGGTCGATGGGTGCGCGGCGGGAGTGGCTGCCGCACGGAGAGCCCTCACTGCGGTGGTCGGGTCGGATGTTCGAAAAACCGCAGCGCCGGCGACTAAAATATCGGCTCCGGCTTGGACCAAACGGGCAGCATTGTCACAGTCCACGCCCCCGTCGATCTCGATCGGCGCGCGACTTCCCGCGGCGTCTAGCAGCCGTCGGAGGCGTGTCACCTTGCCGTCGCTACCCTCGATAAACGTCTGTCCGCCGACCCCGGGATTTACACTCATGACCAAGGCAAAATCGAGTTCGCAGGCGACGTCTTCAAGAACCGAAACTGGAGTTGAGGGATTGAGTACGGCACCGGCCTCGACCCCACGATCCTTGATGTGCCGGAGGGTGCGGTGCAGATGGGGCGTTGTCTCCACGTGCACCGAGAGCATGGCCGCCCCCGCATCAGCGAATGCGTCGACATACCGATCCGGGTCAGTGATCATCAGGTGTACGTCCAGGGGGACCCTGGCGACGCGATGCAAGGCTTTGGCAACCGGCGCGCCTATCGTCAGATTGGGAACAAAGTGTCCATCCATCACATCGACGTGGATGAGGTCGGCACCACCGGCCTCGACCGCCTTCACGGCCTCGCCCAGTGCGGCGAAATCGGCTGACAAGATGGAGGGTGCAATCCGAAGAGTCACTGGCTGACCTCAAGTGAGATCGCTTCACCGTGGGCGATCTGGAAGCCAGGAAGCGGAAACTGTCGTAGGATGACCCCTGACGCGATTCCCGGATAGGGGTGGTCACCCACGACTGTGACGCGAAAGCCTCTACTTCTCAGTACTTCGGCCGCGTGGCTGCCATATACGCCGATGAGGTCCGGCATGACATAGGTTGTGCCGCGTTGGCCGCGATTGATGAGTACCGACACCCTCGTCGCCGCCCCGCGCGGCGGCGGTTCCTGGGCCACGACCGCGCCGCTTGGGTAACGGCTCGACCGGATTTCAGAGATCTCACCAAGGGCGAGCGCATCCTCTTCGAGACGACGACGCGCGGCAATCTCCGATTGTCCGAGGAGGGTCGGGACGGAGCCGGCGCTCGGGCCGGAGCTCAGCCACACCTTGACGCTCCGTCGACTTCGTGTCGCCAAACCCGGCGCCGGATCTTGGGTTGCGATCTGACCGGCCGGAATCGCGAGATCGATTCTGGAGAGGGGTTCCACACGGACACCCAGGTTCAATGCATCCAACGTCGCGGTCGCCTGTTCGACGGTTTGGCCAGCGAGATTTGGCACCGAGACCTCACGAAGCCGTAGCGCCACTTGGAGACCGGCCGCGGCGAAGAGCACGAACGTTATTCCCGCGATCACCAGCACGGCGCCTCCGACACCAAGCCGGAGGAGCCATCGGGGCACGGGCCGGGTGCGCGCCCCCGGGAGCGTCTCCTTGGAGTCTGGGGGGCGCGGACGAGCGGCTACGGACCGTGAACTTGGGACGGAACGTGGTGACCGGGCCATACGTCCTCTCAAAAATACTACAGGACACCGTAGACGTCACGATGCACGGGTTTCTTGATCCCGCTCGAGTACAGCCGCGAAAAATGCCTCAAGCCCGTGCTGGGCCGGTTTGGTGACAAGACAGCCGTTGGTATCAAGGACTGGTGCCAGACCCGAGGAAAGGGTGTGCTGTTCGTCTCGCGCCACGACTCGAAACCGCATGTGTTCGTTCAGAAACGCGTGCACGACAGCCTGGTTTTCTTCTGGTTCGCTCGAACACGTGGCGTAAATCAATCGCCCGCCCGGTCGTACCACCCTGGCGGCCTGCCTCAGCATGACCTGCTGTTCGTGGGCGAAATGGGTCAGGTCTGCAGGCTGGCGCCGCCATCGGATATCCGGATCCCGTCGGATCGTGCCTAGTCCAGAGCAAGGTGCGTCGACGAGTACACGGTCGAAGACCGGCTCACACGGCACGCCGCGCCTGAGATCGAGTTGAACAATGCTGACGACGGCGCCCAGAGCATCAAGGGTGTCGCGCAATACCCGGAGTCGGGTGGGGCGTAGGTCACCCGCCACCAGCCGGCCGCTCGGTCCGATCGCGGCGCGGAGGGCAGTCGTCTTGCCACCCGGCGCCGCGCACGTGTCCAGCACGCGGTGTCCGGGGCGAGCACCCACAAGCTCGGCTATCAGCTGGCTTGCTTCATCTTGGGCGAGAAAGAGCCCCTTCTTCGCGGCGGGTGTCCGATACGGGTTCCCTTCCGCCACGGTCAGGCCATCATGGGCAAACCGGGTCGGTGTGGTGCGCACTCCGTGCTCCGCGAGTTGTTCCCTGAGTGTGGCGGGCGTCGTACGCAGCCGGTTGACACGGAGTGTCAAGGGTGGAGGGAGGTTGTTGAATCGGACCCATTCGACGG
>JAYZGM010000245.1:0-6800 GCA_036336225.1 Acidobacteriota bacterium
CCGTAGGTGAAGACCGGGAGCGCCCGTCCGTCTCCGAGGTGCTTGGCCATCAGCCCGACAATTGCCTGGTCTGAATCAAAGACCGCGTCAAGAAATACGAACACGGCACTCCGGAGCGTGACGACGGCCACTCCGACAATCAGGACCCAGACATGCTCGCGTTTCAGCGAGACCCGGGCGGTGCCCTTCTCGCCATGGTCCGGCACGGTCGTTGGCATCGGGCGTGTCTCAGCTCGGGGTGTCGTGGCCACGCCGGGTGACAGTACCGGCGTCTCCGTCCACGTCCAGGGTGTCGCCACTTGCGATGGTGCGCATGGCGTCACGCACATTGACCACCGCGGGGAGTCCGAGCTCACGGGCCACCACGGCACCGTGGGACAAGTAGCCACCGGTTTCCATAACCACCGCGCTCGCCCGCAAGAAGAGTGGGGTCCAGCCCGGGTCGGTGGACGGCGCGACCAGGACGTCCCGTCGTTCGAGTCGGTGTCCGTCGTGTGGCGTGACCAACACGCAGGCTGACCCGGTCACACAACCCGGTGCGGCGGCGACCCCCGGCCAGCGAATCGATCCGCCGGGCGTCGGTGCGATAGGCCCCGAGACCTGATCGCCGGACCGCTGGTCGGGGGTGTCCTCGATGACCCCAGGCGGGTCGAGCTTTTCCTGATCCGCCAGTCGGTTCTTGCGGTCGCGGACCAGATAGTTGGCGCCAACCCCGTCCCACGAGTTGTCGAGAAACGCCAGGGCTTCGGTAATGCTCAGGTGAAAGACGTCATCTGCTGACTCGAGCCGCCCGCGGTCACGGAGCCGACGCCCGATCTCAAGGCCGACCGTGCGGACAAAGGCCACACCTGCGGCTGACCCAGACTTGGCGTTCTCCCGAAGCGCCGCCCCCCGCCGCGTGCGGACGAGGATCCATCGGACGAATGGCCGGGCGACGGTCGGAACGTCCGTCAGGCTTGCCTCAGCGTGGCGACGGACTTGGGCGGCCCTGCTTCGACGGGCCTGGTCGTCCGGGCGTTCGGCGTGAAATCGGATCTGCTCGAGGAGGTAACGCGGGTCTTCGTTCCACCGAGGGCTGGCAAGCTCCATTTCGAATACCGCGCGGTGCCCGAATTGCTCGAGATAGCGCTCCATCGCGGAGCGGAACCCAGAGTCCGCAGGCAGCTCTTTCCAGGCGAAGGGGTCACCGCTCTCGAGCGCTTGTCGGGCCGCTGGCTCAGTCGCCAGAAGAGGGGCCATTTCTTCTAAGAGGTAGCCGTGCTCGGCACTGGCGACGCCTCCCGAGTGCGCGAGCAGCCGTCCCACCATCGCCTGAGCGCGATCCCCTACCATTCGCTCGAGGAGATCCTGGAGGATCATGATCCACATCCCACAGTATGACGCGGCGAGCTGTAGAACCGGCTGATAGTCGCGACCGGCGTCTAGGAGTTCATATAGACGCTGGAGAAGGGTGTGGTTGTCCAAGACGCGAAGATCCGTCGCGCGGGTCTCTCTTGCACGGCGAATCATGGCATCAATACGCGCGGGAGCGCTGCGACGAAGACGTCGGAGGTGGCTCAGGAGACGCAGTCGTCGCCCGAACCGAGCCAGCCCCGTCCTTCCCCACAGCGGGTGCCTCTTCGGTATCGGGATCTCCCGTTGGAAGCCGCCCAGAGTTCGTGTGGTCTCAGTTGGGCTGATGCCCAGTGCGTCGTAGAGTCCCCATTGCAGACTATCGAGGTCGAAATAGGGACGTCCTCCATGACGTCGCAACACCTCCATGCCGCGCGGCAGCGAATAACCAACAACACGCAACGAGGCATAGACGATGTCCTGAGCCGCCACGTCGATGAGCGACCATGTCATCGTCGACAGGGGGCGGGGAAACGAGTCGCGCACGTTGGCATTCGACCAGGTGACCGTGGTGGTCGGTACCCCAGGAAACGTCCGTCGGGGCACACGCGTGACCGGTCGGGCCTGGAGCAGCCAAAAGGTTCCCCCGTCCCAGGCCCACTCGACGTCCTGTGCTTGGTCGCCGTCACCCAGCGCCCAGTGCACGCGGATGACCAACCGGGTCAGCTCCGAAATCAGGTCGTCATTGAGTACGGGTGCCATACCGGTTTGGTCCGTACGGTCGATGATGGGAACACGCTCTGTCCATCGAACGCGGTACTGTTGAGGTTCGATACGGCCATCAACCACCGCGCCCCCGGGACCCGCGGCGAGGTTGATGGTGATCGTGCCACGCTCTCCGGTGACCGGATCACATGAGAAGGCAACCCCCGCGGCTTCCGGTCCCACGCTCGCATCGCCGATCAGCTCGCAGATGACGACGGCACACGGTGTCGCCGTGTCGTCCACCTCGAATCGGCGGCGATACGCGATGGCGTGGGGCGTCCACAGCGACGCATAGCATCGCAGGGCACTCGCGGCGACCGCGTCACTCCCGATGACGCCCAGCACACTGTCATGGATACCGGCAAACGCCATACCGGCGGTGTCCTCAGCCACGGCGCTCGAGCGCACGGCAACCGGTCGGTCGGTCAGACCACTTTCATCCAAGAAACGGTCGATTGCCTGTCGTGCCAGGGCGGGAACGGTCGCCTGGAGAAACCGCTCTCGCAGTCTGGCCAATTGTTGTCCTACCTCGGCGTCGGTTACGTGCTCCGGCTTGACATGGCTCAGCGTCGAGATATCAGCGGCGATCTGTGGCTGCTGACAGAGTTCTTCGTAGGTCTGGGCCGAGAGTACGCCACCGGTTGGAACACGGAATCCGTACCGCGCCAGACGGCTAAGGTTCCAGCCTTTGCCGCCGACGCTGGCGGCGCCAGCCCGGAAGGCTGGTTCCCAGCCGAGCACGAGAGGGTCCCGGCGGTCATCCATGTCGTCGATTCGTGCACACTGAGGGTTCGCAAAGATATGGCTGCAGTATAGCCAAACGGCTCCGGGTCGGAGTACGCTCCCGGTCGCCTCGGGAGACCAGCGGCGCAAGGGAATTGTGACCGGAAGGATCAAGACAGTGTTTCGCGGATGGGCAGTGGTTGGGGGGCTGGCGCTCTTCCTCTTGGCCCCGGTCGTGTCGCCAGGATTCGGGCTTCCGCTCGCTCAGTCGGGGCCTTCGTTCTCGCCGACCGATTCTCTTGCGATCCAGCTCGTCGAGCCACGGCTCGGTACCTCGGATAGCCCCGGGTGGCTCGCCTCCACGCTCGTTTCCCGTGTGTGGCTATTGGCACCGCTCGGCAACGATGCGTCTCGTCTGGCCGCGCTCGCGCTGGTCGCCGGAGTTGTGACCGCATTGGTGTCGTTCTTCTTCTACCGCGGGCTCGGGATGTCTTTTGCGCCGGCGGCCGGTGGCGCGCTCGCGGTGACCGCGGGTGCTGTCGCCCCGGTTGTGTCAACGGGAGACCCCGACGCGCTGATGGCTTGTTTGGCGGTGGCGGTGATATGGGGGGGCTGCAGACGGCCAACGACCGCATACTTGGGTTGGCCCTCAGACGCCTGACGCTGATCCGCACGAGCGAACGGCAATGAATGTCTTTTTGATCGACGGCACTTACGAGCTCTTCCGGCATTTCTACGCCGTTCCTGCCGTGACCGACGCGGATGGGAACGAAGTTGGGGCGGTTCGCGGCGTGTTGGGGTCGGTGCTTTCGATGCTCGAGCAGGATGTCACCCACGTCGGGGTTGCCACCGATCACGTCATCGAGTCATTCCGCAACGCGTTGTGGCCGGGATACAAGACCGGCGAGGGGATCGATCCGCTCTTGTTCAGCCAGTTTCGCCCTCTCGAAGACGCCCTCGAGGCGCTGGGCGTGGTGGTGTGGCCCATGACCGATCTCGAAGCCGACGACGGGCTGGCGTCCGCCGCTCATCTGGCGGCGGCCGATCCCCGGGTGGAGCAGGTGTTCATTTGTACGCCTGACAAAGACCTTGCCCAATGCGTGATCGGGAGCCGGGTCGTGCAATTCGACCGGAGGGCTGGTGTCGTCCGAGATGAGTCGGGGGTGCAGAAAAAGTTCGGGGTGCCGCCGGCGTCGATCCCCGACTATCTGGCGCTGGTCGGCGACGCCGCCGATGGGTTTCCGGGACTTCGCGGCTGGGGAGCGAAGTCGACCGCGACAGTGCTCGACCGCTACCGACACGTGGAGGCGATTCCTGACGATGCGTCGACCTGGCAGGTCACGGTGCGGGGCGCGGGTCGTCTGGCGGCCGAATTGGCAACACATCGGGAGCTGGCGCTGCGTTTTCGAGACTTGGCTACGCTGCGGACCCACGCCAAGTCCTTCAAGACCGTCGACGAGCTGAGATGGGACGGTCCCCGCGCCGGATTCTTTGATCTGTGTGCGCGTCTCAACGTGTCCGGATACTACAAGCGAGCCGAGACGCTGGCCGAGAAGACGCGCTAGCGCGGAGCGACTCGGAGTCTAATCGGGGTGGCGGGGCGGAGTGTGATCATCGGTTTGGTCCCCACGACCGGCGGGGTCGCCAGATCAATCCGACAACGTTGCGCGATCGTGGTCACGACCAGCACCAACTCTATCATCGCGAACGTGTTCCCGATGCACTGACGGGGACCCCCGCCAAACGGAAAATAGGCGAACGGCGGGCGGGCACTGTGATCGCTGGCGAATCGGTCCGGGTCGAATACTTCGGGGCGCTCCCAAAACGCCGGATGACGGTGCGTGACATAAGGACTCAAAAGGACAATCGACCCCGCCGGGACCCGCACCCCTCCCACCACGTCGTCGCTGATAGCGCATCGAGAGATCGCCCACGCCGGGGGATAGAGCCGCATCGATTCTTTGACCACCTGCTCGACATACACCAGACGGGCCAGATCGGCCATACCCGGTTCGTGCCCGGCCAAGACCGTATCGACCTCATTGTAGAGTCGGTTGCGGACCGTCGGATGGTGGGCCAGTAGATACCACGTCCACCCCAGTGCGAGCGCGGTCGTCTCGTGCCCGGCCAGGAAGATGGTCATTACCTCGTCCCGGAGCTGCGCATCGCTCATCCGCTCGCCGGTCTCAGCATCCCGGGCTGCGACGAGCATTGACAGCAGGTCGTCTTCCCTGTCGTGCTGTGTCCGTCGCGTTGCGATGATCTCGAGGATGACCTCGTCCAACGTGCGTATCGCAGCGCGCACGCGCCGGGTGTTAGGGCTCGGCCACCATCGTGGTCGCGGAAGGATGCGTCCGAGTGCCTGATTGCCTGCCCGCTGCGCGATGCTCAACGCCTGTCCCACGCGGTCGGCCTTACGACTCACGTCGGTGCTGAGCAGCGTCTCGCCCACGATGCGAAGGGTGAGACGCATCATGTCGGCGCTGATGTCGTGCACCGCCTCACGCGATTCGAGCCACCGGTCAACCTGATCCGATGCGGCTCGCGTCATCGTGTCGCCAAAACGGGCGATACGCGTGCGATGAAACGCCGGCTGGGCGATCCGTCGTTGCCGTAGCCAATGCGCTCCCTCACTCGTGAGTAACCCCTCCCGGAGGAGGTCGCGTAGGACGGCGAAGCCTCGGGTCCGCTTGCTGTAGTTGGAGCCGCGTTCCTGCAGTACATGACGGGCGTGGGTTGGATGCGCGAGCAAGATCACCGATCGGGTAAACAGACGGAAGCGGACCGCGTCACCTGCCGCCCAGAACCCCCGCATGAGGAGATCCAGAGGGTCGCGTCGAAAACCGGGGAGAGACCCGAGAAGACCGCCGGTGGCGTAGGTGGGCGCGAGCCGCGCGGACTGAGGCATCAGGACTCGTGTCAGGTGCTCTGATTGACAAACGTGGAGAGCCGTTCGAGATTGTCGGGCATATCGAGGAACTCGACCCCAAGGCCCCGCCACGCGTATGACGGACGATCGTCGTGTCGGTCATATACCCGTCGCCGTCCGAGAGCTGGAATCGGAGGTTCACAATGGTGCCGCCGGCGGTGCTGGCACCCTCATGACCGCGAACCCTCGGGCGCTCGGTTTCGTCTCAATTGTACCGCCGGCGGTCCATCGCCGACCGGCTGGGTGGAATCCTGATACCGTCGCGGCCACAGACGTAGTATCCTCACCGCCCTTAATGCGTAGATTGCCACAGTGGGCTCGTGAGCTGCTCGACAGTAACCCTGGAGCGGCGCCCCCCACCCCCGATGACCCCATGCCTGGTTGGCTCGAGGCTGAGCTGGCTCGACTACCGCTGTGGGCTCGCATACGTGGGACCACCGACGTTCGACAGGGACACCCCTACCTCCTTATTGAGGACGTTCGTCGCCAACCGGATCTGATGCGGGAGGTGCTCAACCAAAGAGAAGAGCTTGCGGCGCTGACGACGCGACTCATCGAGCGGGGAGTCCGGCGCGTGGTGTTCACGGGGTGTGGCTCAGCCTTCCATGCGGCAGAGTTGGGGGCGTTTCTGTTTCGGCGATGGACCGGCTGGACAAGCGAAAGCCAGGAGAGCTACGAGCTGACCAACCACTGGGTACCGCCGTCTGAGCAGACCGCGCTGATTCTGCAGTCGGCGACCGGTTCGAGCTTCGAGACCTTAGACGCGGCGCGTCATGCCACCGAGCACGGCGTGGTGACCGTCGCCCTGACGAACACACCTGGGAGCGCACTCGCTGAACTGTGCGACGAGAGTATCTGTTTCCCGAGCGGACAGCGCTGTGGACCTGATGTGTCGGTGCTGACGACGCGGCTGATGATGCTTTACTTGTTGGCGCTGGAGGTCGGTACCGCCACCGGGGCGCTCAATCTTGGTCAGGCCGGGGAGCTGGCTGGTGCCATTGCCCACTTGCCGGACGCGACCAACCAGTTTCTATTGGACGAAGACCTGAAC
>JAYZGM010000246.1:0-9696 GCA_036336225.1 Acidobacteriota bacterium
CCAAGCGCGGGGTCGACAATGTGGAGTGGCGCCAAGGCGAGATCGAGCAGCTCCCCGTAGACGAGGGTGCAGCGGAGCTGGCGCTACTGTCACAAGCGTTACATCACGCAGTGGACCCGGCGCAGGCGATGCGGGAGGCAGTGCGTGTGGTCGTCGGGTCCGGGCGGGTGCTTGTCCTCGATCTTCTGGCCCACGAGGTGGCCTGGACACAAGAGCGGCTGGGAGACCGCTGGCTCGGGTTTAGCCCGGCCGACTTGACCGGTCTTATGACCGACGCCGGTCTCATTGACATTCAGGTCCGGCCGGTGACCGACGATCGGGCCCAGGCATCATTCGACGTCGTGGCCGCCATAGGCACGAAACCGACGACAGGTTAAGAGATGAACGACATCCAGCACACGCTCGACACGCTTCTGACCCGCCGCATCCTCGTGATGGATGGGGCTATGGGTACCATGATTCAACGGCATCGACTTGATGAGGCCGCGTTTCGTGGGGAGCGTTTTGCTTCGCATACCAAGGACCTGCAAGGCGACAACGATCTGCTCGTATTGACTCAGCCGGACATCATCAGTGGTATCCACCATGCGTATCTGGAGGCCGGAAGCGACATCATCGAGACCAACACATTTAGCGGGACATCCATTGCCCAGTCGGACTACGCGCTCGACGACATCGCCTACGAGCTCAATGTCGAGGCGGCCCGTCTGGCCACCGACGCCGCGCGGGTCTGGTCGGAGCGCACACCCGAACGGCCCCGATTCGTCGCCGGTGCCATCGGTCCCACTAATCGTACCCTGTCGATCTCGCCCGATGTGAACGACCCAGGATTTCGCGCCAGTACGTTCGACGCGATGCGCGATGCCTACCGAGAGCAGACCCGAGGACTTCTCGATGGTGGATGTGACGTCCTCCTCGTCGAGACGGTCTTCGACACGTTGAACGCGAAGGCGGCCTTGGTCGCTATCCAGGATCTCTTCGACGAACGCGGCATGCGGGTGCCGCTGATGATCTCGGTCACGATCACCGACCGGAGTGGGCGGACCTTGTCCGGGCAAACCATCGATGCCTTCTATGTTTCGATTGCCCACGCGCGACCGCTGAGTGTTGGGATCAATTGCGCACTCGGGGCACGGGAGATGCGACCCTATCTTGCCGAGCTGGCGTCGATCACCGACGGCTATGTCAGCTGCTACCCGAATGCGGGACTCCCAAACGCGTTTGGCGAGTACGACGAACGCCCGGACGAGACCGGAGCGCTCCTCGGCGAATTCGCCACGAGCGGGTTCGTCAACATCGTGGGTGGGTGCTGTGGGACGACGCCCGATCACATCAGCGCGATCGCGGCTGCGGTTGATGGTGTCTCACCACGCCCTCGACCCACCACCGACCCGGGTATGACCCGGCTCAGCGGGCTCGAGACGCTGAGTGTCCGGAAGGACAGCAACTTTTTAATGGTCGGCGAACGGACCAACGTGACCGGTTCGGCCCGATTCGCCCGGCTCATCAAATCAGATGACTTTGCCACGGCCACCGAAGTGGCACTCGACCAGGTTCGAGGCGGTGCCAATCTGATCGACGTCAATATGGACGAGGCATTGCTCGATTCCGAGCAGTCGATGAGCCGGTTTCTCAACCTCATCGCGACCGAGCCCGAGATCGCCCGGGTGCCGGTCATGATTGATAGCTCGAAATGGTCGGTTATCGAGGCTGGCCTGAAGTGCGTGCAGGGCAAACCAGTCGTCAATTCGATTAGCTTGAAGGAGGGTGAGGACGACTTCCTGGCCAAGGCCAGAACGCTCCGACGGTATGGGGCTGCCGCCGTCGTGATGGCGTTCGATGAGACCGGGCAGGCGGACACGACCGAGCGGAAAGTCGAGATTTGCCACCGGGCATATCGACTGCTGACCGAGCGGGCCGATTTTGACCCACACGACATCGTCTTCGACCCAAATATTCTCGCGATCGCGACCGGACTCGAAGAGCACGCCCGCTACGCCGTGAACTTCATCGAGGCGACGGCGCGAATCAAAGAGACCTGTCCAGGAGCGCTGATCAGTGGCGGGGTTAGCAATCTCTCGTTCTCGTTCCGTGGCAACAATCGTGTCCGCGAAGCGATCCACTCGGCGTTTCTCTATCACGCTATCGATGCCGGCATGGATATGGGCATCGTTAATGCCAGTCAGCTCGCGGTCTACGAGGACATCGAGCCCGAACTCTTGACTCACGTCGAGGACATCATTTTTGACCGCCGACCCGATGCGACCGAGCGTATGGTGCAACTGGCGGAAACGGTCAAAGGCAATGGTGTTCGCCGCACGATCGATCTGAGCTGGCGTGAGGAACCCGTGGACCAGCGTCTGTCGCACGCATTGGTGCATGGCATCGTTGACTACATCGACGACGATGTGGAAGAGGCCAGACAGACACGGGGGCGACCGCTCGACGTGATCGAAGGGCCGCTCATGGATGGGATGAAGGTGGTGGGCGATCTTTTCGGGGACGGGAAGATGTTCTTGCCCCAGGTGGTCAAGAGCGCCAGGGTCATGAAAAAGGCGGTGGTGTATCTCGAGCCGTTCATGGAACGGGAGCGTCAGGCCGGTGGGGCGGCGGCCGCCGCCAAGGGCAAAGTGGTGATGGCCACCGTCAAGGGTGATGTCCATGACATCGGAAAGAACATCGTCGCGGTGGTGCTGCGATGCAACGCGTATGACGTGCTCGATCTCGGGGTGATGGTGCACTGCGACACCATTCTCCAGACCGCGGTCGACGAGAAGGCGGACATCGTGGGGCTCAGCGGTCTTATCACGCCGTCCCTCGACGAGATGGTTTTTGTCGCGCAGGAGATGCAGCGCCGTGAGATGTCATGGCCGTTGCTCATTGGCGGGGCAACCACGAGCCGACAGCACACGGCTGTGAAGATCGCACCCGTCTACGACCATAGTGTTGTGCATGTCGCCGACGCCTCACGAGTGATTGACGTCGTGTCCAGTCTGCTTCATCCCGAGCGTCACGCGAAACTCGAACAAACCACCCGGGCGGACCAGGCGACGTTGCGAGAACAATACGCCGTTCGGCGGGAGAAGCCGCTGCTGCCGTATGCACAGGCCAGCGCCAATCGATTTGTCAACGACTGGTCGACGGTTGAGCTTCCAACGCCGGCGTTCGTCGGGCCACGGGTGCTCGACCCGATTCCGCTCCAGACCGTGATCCCGTTTATCGACTGGACGTTTTTCTTTTCGGCATGGGAGATCAAGGGTCGATTCCCCACCGTGCTTGAGCATCCGACCTATGGCGACCAGGCACGAGAGCTCCATGCCGACGGCACGGTTCTCCTCACCAAAATCGTCGACGAGAAACGGCTCACCATCCGGGGGGTGTTTGGCTTCTGGCCGGCTGTGAGCGAGGGCGACGACATCGTCCTGTTGGAGCCTGATGCCACCGAGGCGTCTGCCTCCGAGCGCGTCCGGTTCTCGATGCTCCGTCAGCAGGATGTCCAGGCGGACGGCCGGCGGAACCGGTCGCTGGCGGACTTCATCGCGCCACGTGACAGTGGTCGTCTTGACCATATTGGTGCGTTCGCCGTCACCGCCGGTCTCGGAGTAGAGACGCTGGTGACCGAGTATGAGTGGGACCACGATGACTATCACGCCATCATGGTCAAGGCGCTGGCGGATCGACTTGCCGAGGCGGCTGCCGAGTATCTGCACGCCGAGGCGAGAAAGGCGTGGGGGTATGGGGGGGAACAGCTGACGCATGAGGCGCTGCGGCGCGAGCGGTATCGTGGAATTCGTCCGGCGTTCGGTTACCCCGCGTGCCCGGACCACAGCGAGAAGTTCACGCTCTTCGACCTCCTCGATGCCACGGCGATCGGAATCGGTCTCACCGAGCACGCCGCGATGACGCCGGCGGCGAGCGTGAGCGGTCTCTATCTCGCGCACCCCGAGGCCCACTACTTCACCGTGGGACGCGTGGGTGCCGACCAGGTGGAGCACTACGCCCGTCGGAAAGGCGTCTCGGTGGAGGACGTCGAACGATGGCTCGGACCGTCGCTGGCCTATGAAGCGGAGAGGGTGGGGACGGGGTGACACGTAACTCTGCGTTCGGGAGTCACAAGGAATTCCCCGTTCAGCCCGCACAGATTGCTCGACTGCCAAGGGGGGTGAGCCCGGTGCAATTCGTTTGGCACCAAGGCGCCGCCGACCTTCGTGGCGCTGAGGGAACCGGTGTTACTCTCGTCGTGATGTGGTCAGGGCCTCCAGTTCATCGAGTGAACGGGGCCAGTCGTCTTTGAGGAGACGTGAGAGGGACCTGTCGGCGAGGAGCTTTCCGTCTGTTTGGCACCGCGGGCAGTAGTTTGCCTCGTTGCTCGAATAGACGATGCGCTGCACCGGTGACTGACACGCGGGACAGGGCTCCCCGTATCGGCCGTGCACCGCCATGTCCGCTCGGAAGGCGGTGACCTTTTCCGGAAACCCGTTGCCGACATCGTGACGGAGCCGTTGGATCCACTCGGTGAGGGTCGCCCGGGTCGCGGCGAACAGGCAATCGATCTCCGACTCGTTGAGTCTGCTGGTCCACTTCATCGGTGAGAGTCGCGCCGCGTGCAGAATCTCATCCGAGTACGCATTGCCAAGACCCGAGAAGAGCCGCGGGTCGGTCAAGGCCCGTTGGACGGTGTGGTTCTCGCTGGTCAGGGCCTTTCGAAACTGATCGACCGTTGCGTCCAACACCTCGAGGCCGCCACGGTCATGTTCTCGAAGACCACGGGCATCGGCGACGTGTAGCGACGCCTTTTTCTTCGTGCCCTCCTCGGTAAAGAGCACGGTCGCCTCCGGGAAGTCAAATGCCGCCAGACCACGCCGTTTGGGGATCGACGCGCCCGCGGGTCGCCATCTGAGACGGCCGGCGATCATGAGATGGAGCACGAGCGAGATGTCGTTGTCGCATGTGATGACGATCCGTTTGCCCAGCCGACTGATCGACCGCACCTCTTGGTGCTCGACGGCGGTCACTGGGGGCGTGACAGAGCGGAGGACGAACGGACTACGGAGCCGCACTTTGAGAAGCGGTACCCCGACCACACGACGCTCAAGACACTCCACATACACCGTGACATCCGGCAGCTCGGGCATCGGCGCGTGTCAATGAAGAGTGGTCAAGCACTCCTGAAGGAAGAGCGTTCGGTCGTCCCAAACGGAAAGCGCAGAGCCCCGAACGAAGAGTTCTTCGTGACCCCAGCCGGAAGAGCGTAGGGCCCCGAATCGAGCGCGCGTTACCAAGTCGAATGAAGAGATTGCTCATTGCCCACGAACGAAGAGCGCTCTTCAACCTGTTACGTATATGATCGTCGATTCCGGTCTTGTCCGGCGCGTATCTCCATGGAATATCACATAAGACAATACGGGTTGCAGCAAGGCGCGCTCGAGATCCAATACATCGAGGAATTTTTTGGTGAGTTTCCGCGTCGCAAGGTCTCGTCGGAGGTCGTCGCCAGGCTCGACAACCGCGACCACCAGATCGTCATGGCGGAGGCCGCGTTGCCCGATGACCCCGGCACCGTCGTTCCGGTGGCGTTCAAGGTGTCCCACGAGATCCGAAGGCACGAAACCGACGGCAAGCTCGCCGACCTCGTGTCTCGGCTTGATGACTGTGTCACGTTCGATGATCGCAAGATTCTCTATAGCTGGATCGGAGGGACGCGTCGGGACTGGCGTGGCCAAGGCTTCTTTCGGGCCCTGACCGAGCAGCAGGAAGCGTGGGCGCTTGACAACGGGTTTGATGAGGTCGTCGTCAAGACCAAGAACCGGTTTTATGGCATGCGAAGCACGCTCGACCACCTTGAGTTCAACGTCATCAAGCTTGAGGCCGATCCAGATGAGCCTGGCGAGTCGAAGGTCTATCTCAGCAAACGGCTCGGCCGGGAGGTGGTTGACCGGCATCGAAGTCATCGCGCCGTGGTCAATGTCGAATAGGGTCCACGAGAGTCGAATAAGGTCCACTAGAACTCAGACTTGGAACGGCACGGTTTCTCGATAGCGGCGAGGACATGACCGCGGAGCTGATGAGCGGTCGGAGGACGATCGATGACACGGAAACGAGAATGGTGGAACCGGTCGATGCTTGGGACGCTCGGCCTAAGCCTTACGGTCCCTGGTCTGGCGTATGCGCAGGACGTCATCCCGACCTACACCAAGGATGTGGCGCCGATCTTCCGGGAGAAATGTGAAGCCTGTCATCGACCGGGTTATATCGCCCCGATGTCGCTACAGTCGTATGCCGAGTCCCGTCCGTGGGCCCGATCGATCAAGAACCGTGTGGCGGCGCGACAGATGCCACCGTGGCACATCGATAAGACGGTGGGGATTCAGGAGTTTCAGAATGACCGTTCGCTGAGCGCGCCCGAGATCGACACGATCGTGCGGTGGGTGGACGGGGGCGC
Organism: Acidobacteriota bacterium; assembly: GCA_036336225.1. Taxonomy (GTDB): domain Bacteria; phylum Acidobacteriota; class Vicinamibacteria; order Vicinamibacterales; family UBA8438; genus JAJEEA01. Next base: position 6,443 of record JAYZGM010000246.1, read on the forward strand.
GCTGCAGGGCGATCTGGCCGACCTGCCGGCCCAGGCCGTGTTTGCGGACGACGACGTGTGGAATTTCGCCGACAGATTCGGTGGCCCACCAGATCTCGTCGTGAAGTCGACCCCGTATACGCTGCCAGCGCTGTCACAAGATCATTGGTGGAAACCCGTGGTGCCATCCGGCCTGACCGAGGACCGGTGGGTGCGGGCCATCGAGATCCGACCGTCGACGGTTGAAGGCCGCCGCATCACCCATCACGCACTCGCGTTTCTGCAGCAGGAAGAAGACGACCCGGAGACGCTGCAACTCGCGGCGGGGCTTGGCGCCGGTCTGCTCATGGAGTGGGCTGTTGGCAAGCAGGGCGAGGTCATGCGGGAAAACAGTGGCAAGCTGATGAAGGCGGGCTCGAATATCCTCTTCGACATTCACTACTCTTCGGCGGGCGAGGAGATCACCGACTCGGTCGAGCTCGGTCTCTACTTCTACCCTCAGGGCGAGGAGCCCAAGCATCGGCAGGTGCTGTCGGCGTGGATGGCGATTGAAGGTGGTCCGAACAACCTGCTGATTCCGCCAAACAGCGTCGTATCGAGTGAGCAGTTCCACGTAATGAAGCAGAATGGGCGGGTGGAGAATTTTCAGGCACATATGCATCTGCGTGGCAAGGGTATGCAGATGACTGCAATTCTTCCGGATGGCAGCACTCGGGTCTTGAGTCGGGTCAGCGACTTCAATTTCAACTGGCATAACAACTACGTGTATGCCGACCACGCAGCGCCGCTCTTGCCAAGGGGCACCGTAGTTGCCGTGAAGTCCTGGTGGGACAATACCTCGGCGAACCGGGCGAACCCGGACCCGAATCAGTGGGTTGGTTGGGGCGACCGAACGGTGGACGAGATGGCACACGCCTGGGTCAACGTCACCTACATGGATGATGACGACTTTGCCGAGGCGGTCGCAGCCCGTGAAGCACTGTTGGCCCAGACCGACGACGATGGTGGCGAGTAGGACGAAGGGTTCGGGTGGGCTCACCATGAAACGATATACCAGCGGCCAGCTGGTGGCTGCCGCGCTGGCAACCCTGTTCGGGGTCAACGGAGCGTCGGGGCAGGTGCCGCCGACGCTCCGTCAGTTTGGGGCGCCGGTGGCCCCGATGTTCGAGGGCTGGTATCGAAACCCGAATGGGACTGCAACCGTGCTGGTCGGGTTTTTCAATCCGAATCAGGAGCAGACAGTGAGCCTCCCGGTCGGCGAGTGGAACCGGTTCTCACCAGGGGCTGAGGACCGTGGGCAGCCAACGCACTTTCCACCCGGCCGGTCTTGGGGTGTTCTGACGGTGCAGGTTCCTGGCGATTTTTCCGGCGAGCTGTCGTGGACGTTGACCGCGAATGAGCAACCAGCGTCGATTCCGGTACACCTTCGCGCCCCGTATTTCATCGAGCCGTTTCGCGATGCGGCCAATGGCAATGAGCCACCGACCATCCGGTTCAGCCCGGACGACGAGCCGTTTACGGGCCCACCGGTGGGCATTGCCCATCACGTGACCGCCACCGTGGGGACGCCCCTCGAGCTGGGGGTCTGGACCTCGGATGTCAAGCCGGTCGAGGACCACGAAGGATTTGCCAACCCGTTCGTGCGGGCCACGACGCTGCGATGGCATTTGCACCGTGGCCCGGCTACCGTGCAGCTCGCGGAGGCGGTTCAGACGTTTGAAGACTCCGAGGACGAGAATCCGACCACCACCGTGACCTTTCCCACGCCGGGCGAGTACTGGCTGCGGGTCGAGGCGCTCGACGAGACCGGAGTCGGTGGCGGTGGTTTTCAGTGCTGCTGGACGTCAGCCATCGTGCAGGTGATGGTTGATTGAGAAGCGCACGTCCGCTCGGGGTGACCTCATCAACTTGCTCACACTGAGTAGTGGTCTTCGTTCGGGGTGATCTGACCCCATCGTTCAGGAGTCACAAACAACACGTCGTGTGGTGTCCTGTATGCTCGTCGGCTCTGAACAAACGCCGTGTCTTCTATCCTCCGCACGAAAGTACAGGTCCCGGAACGATCACAAGAGAGCCCCGAACGGTGAGTGCGAGGCTGCGCTGACCGAAGAGTTGCTGGTTGCCCTCGGACGGATAGCGTAGGGTCCCGAACGAAGCGTTCTTCATTACTTTAGAACCAAGAGTTTCTACTTCCTCGTGCCTCAACCCAACCTCGTCAAGATGGTCGCGGCCTTTGCCGCGGTCTATCTCATTTGGGGCTCGACGTACCTTGCCATTCGCTGGGGCGTGGAAGAGATCCCCCCATTTCTGATGGCGGCCGCGCGTTTCTTGGTGAGTGGGGCCGTCTTCGCGGCTTGGGCCCTATATCGAGGCGCTTCCAGACCCACTGGTCGTGATTGGGCCACAACGATTGTCATCGGGGTCTTGATGGCGACCGGTGGCAACGGCCTTGTCACCTGGGCACTCCAACGTGTGCCCTCAGGTCTCGGAGCGTTGCTCGTGTCGATGGTGCCCTTGTGGGTCGCGCTCACGGACTGGCTCCGGCCGAACGGGGTACGCCCACCGACCCGGGTCGTATTCGGGATCGTCATCGGATTCGTCGGTGTCGCGTTGCTGATCAATCCGGCCGATGTCGGGGGGGTAGCGGTCCTCGACCCGCTGGGAGCGGGCACGATCGTCGTGGCGAGCTTGTTCTGGGCGTTGGGGTCGGTCTACTCCCGCTATGCGCCACAGCCGTCGGCCCATGCGTTGTCGGCCGGGATGCAGATGATGGGCGGCGGCGCCGCCGCTCTGGTCTTGTCGCTCGCCACGGGTGAGCTCATCGGTCTGGATCTGGGTGCCGTTCCCGCTACTGCGTTCGCCGCCTGGGCCTACGTGGCCGTCTTCGGGTCGGTCGCCTATGGCAGTTATTTGTGGCTTCTCAAGGTGTCGACGCCACCCAAGGCCGCTACCTATGCCTATGTCAATCCCGTCATCGCCTTGGTAATCGGCTACTTCCTGGCGGGTGAAGCCCTGACCTCCTGGTCGCTCGCATGCTCCGCCGTCGTCGTGGTGGCGGTTCTGATCGTTGTAACGCGGTAGAAGGGTCGGGGCCCTGCGCTCGTCGGGCGGAGGCATTCTGTTGGGTTCGGGGCCCCGAGATCATCGTTCAGAAGGAAGAGATAAATTCCTCGTGTGTCGTCTCATTTGCTCGCCCGGCCCCCCCCCGACTCTGACAGCCCACAGCATGAAAGCGGGTGCTCTCGAGTGAAGAGCACAGGGCCTCGAACGAAGAG
>JAYZGM010000247.1:0-5166 GCA_036336225.1 Acidobacteriota bacterium
TTACGCATCGTCGCGAACCTCCTCCGGAACAATGTCTAATCTTTGCTGAGTCGGATGGTCTTCCATCCACGACCCAAACAAACTTCTAGCGCATAGCGACGCTATTACTGTGTATGCATTAAGCAATCATCGTACCGAAACTTATTTTTTTTTCATGTCGTTTATTTTTAGTAGTTTACAAGAAAAACATGCGTCAAAAAAAGATGCTAAATCCAAATCATTGGAATTTAGTCCAAATATCTGGTTTTCATCCGGATACTTGTTTACGCTGACTCCATTGCTCGGAGGGCCACTGAGTGAGCCCCTTGGACCCCGCTGGACCAGCGGGTCGGGGGGCGGTCTCGCGAGGCCTTTCGTGCCGGCAGGTGTTTGCTACACTAGTAGACTGTATCAGTGACTCGCGAAATGCTTCCGCGGCCAGGTCCGGTCCAGGAAGACGTGACTCGTATGGCACCCATGGCCGTGTGCATCCGTCTCGCCGTCACGACGGCACTCATGGTGACGTTGGAACTCACCGATGTCGGCGACGTCATCCATGCGAACGAACGCGAGGGGCAGTCGACCCAGACCGTTACGTTTTCACGAGACATCGCGCCGATCCTCTTTTCCCGCTGCGTCGTCTGTCATCGACCAAACGCGGTTGCGCCGTTCAGTCTCTTGACCTTCAACGAGGTGCGTCCCTGGGCTCGCGCCATCAAGCAGACGACGCAAACTCGGACCATGCCTCCCTGGAAACCGGTTCCAGGAGAGGGCGGACCGTTTGTGGGCGACCGGCGTCTGAGCGAGAGCGAAATAGGGCTCCTCGCCCGGTGGGTCGACGACGGAGCGCCAGAAGGCGACCCCTCTGAGCTGCCGCCGCCCCCAGAGCTACCCACGGGGTGGCAACTGGGGGAGCCGGATCTTATCGTCGGGATGCCGGCCCCCTACACACTCGGCGCAGCCGGCAACGACGTGCTTCGGAAGTTCGCGCTTCCCATCCCGACGTCAGGTGTGCGTTTCGTCCGGGGCGTGGAGTTTCAACCCGGCAACCCCCGGGTTGTTCATCACGCGAACATGAAGATCGACCCAACCTCGGCGTCCAGGGAGCTAGACGCACAAGACCCGGCGCCGGGCTACGACGGTGTCACCCCATTTGACGCCCGGTTTCCCTTTGGCTATTTCCTCGGCTGGACACCGGGACAAGTTCGCCCCTTGGCCGCGGACGGAATGGCGTGGCGGTTGAACCCTGGCTCAGACCTGCTGCTCGAGCTTCATCTCACCCCCGACGAACAACCACAAGAGGTCCAGGCTCGGATCGGTTTCTTTTTCACCGACACGCCCCCGATCCAGATGCCGTTCACAATCAGACTGGGCAAGCAGAACCTCGACATCCCGCCGGGCGCGACCGCCTACCCCAGCACAGACCGATACGTGCTGCCGGTGGATGTCGAGGTCCGTGGGATCCAGCCCCACGCGCATTACCTCGCGAAGAAAGTCACAGGGCAGGCCACGTTGCCCGATGGCACCGTCACCCCGCTTATCACCATCACCGATTGGGATTTTCACTGGCAGGACTACTATCGCTACGAGACGCCGTTTGTGTTGCCAAGAGGCACCGAGCTGACGATGGAGTTCACCTATGACAACTCCGTCGACAACCCGCGAAACCCTCAAGTGTCGCCCCAGCGGGTCACGTGGGGACAACAGTCATCGAACGAGATGGGCGACCTCTGGATTCAGGTGGTGCCTCGCGTCGCCGACGAGCTCGAGATGCTGACTCGCGACCGAAGACCACTCGAGCTCGCCGAGGACCTCGTCGGGTTCGAGATGGTGCTCGATGCCGACCCGGATCAACGAATGGTGCACGACGATGCCGCCCTGCTGTACCTGCAGTTCGGACAAGTCGCAGAAGCGGCAGACCATTTTGAGGAATCGGTGCGTCTGGCGCCCGAGTCGGCCCCGGCGCACTACAACCTGGGCACAACCCTGCTTCAACTTGGCAATCTCGACGCGGCGGGCGCCAGCTTTGAGCACGCGATACGGCTGAATCCGGATTACGCTCTCGCCCACAATAACCTGGGCGCGCTTCTCAGATTGCAGGGAAGGCAGGCTGACGCCGTCCCGCACTTTCGGCGGGCGTTACAGATCCACCCTGATGACGCGCAAGCGCTATACAACCTCGCCAGTGCGCTGATGATGCAAGGGCAGCTCGATGAGGCGATTCCGCTCTACCGTCAGGCACTCCAAGTCCAACCAGACGCTCCGGAGCCGTTGGCGGAGCTCGCGGGGATACTCGCCACGCACCCGGACTCGACCCAACGCGCCCCGGCGGAAGCGGTAGCTCTCGCGACGCGTGCGGCGACGGTGACCAATCATCAACATCCAGGGGTACTCAACGTGCTGGCCGCGGCCCATGCCGCGACCGGGGACCTGAATCAAGCCGTAGCTACCGCCGAAGCGGCGCTGGCGCTCATTCCCCCTGAAGGGGAGGTACTGGCCGCCGTCATTCGCGAACGTCTCGCCAGCTATCGCAGGGCTGTCTCCGGTCAAACACCCCAGTAGCTCGGAATTTCAGATGGCTGCTCGTCATCGTCCACGCCGCGGCCCACCCCCTCGAAGCGAGCCGGTTCCCGTAGTGACTCGCTCTGCGCGGCTCACCCCGCCCACCGAGACCAAGTTCAGACGGGCCGCACTCGGGGTGTTTGGACTCGCACTGGCGGTCCGGCTCATCCACGTCTGGCAACTGCGGGACGCGCCCTTCTTCAACCTGCCGATGGGAGATGCCCAGAGCTATCACACGTGGGGCGTGGAGATCGCATCGGGGAACTGGATCGGGAGCGAGACGTTCTATCAAGCTCCTTTGTATCCCTATTTCCTGGGCGCTCTGTATTCCGTCTTCGGCGCTGACCTGTTGGCCGTACGTCTGACCCAGGTCGTCATAGGAGCCGTATCCTGCGTTTTGCTGGCCATCACCGGCCGGTTGCTCTTTACACCCACGGTCGGCATTGTGGCCGGTGTGATGCTCGCGTTGTATGCGCCCGCGATCTTCTTCGACGGTCTCGTGCAGAAGACCGCGATCGGAGCATTTCTCCTGTGCGTCCTACTTGCCCTGCTCAGCCGTCTCACAACGCGTAGTGGTCCGACGTGGGCTTGGGTTTGGCCAGGCGTGACGCTCGGAGGGCTCATACTGACCCGGGAGAATGCCCTGGTCTTCGTGATCGTTGTGCTGGGATGGTTGGCTCTCTCTCGTTCACTCGGAAAACAGCGGCTGGCATGGGCCGGTGCGATCGTGGTCGGTCTCGCGATCGTGATCCTACCCGTCGCGGTGCGTAACAAGGCGGTGGGTGGGGACCTCGTCCTGACCACCGCGCAGTTTGGCCCCAACTTCTACATCGGGAACAACCCCAACGCAGACGGCACCTATCGCCCGCTGGTCTTTGGACGCGGAGACCCGCGATTCGAGCGTGAGGACGCGACGCAGATCGCCGAGCGTGCCCTCGGCACTTCGCTTACACCCACACAGGTCTCGCGTTACTGGACGCGCCAGTCACTCGACTACATGGTGACCCAACCGGGCGACTGGATGCGGCTGACCGGGCGCAAGATCATGCTGGCCATCAACGCCGCGGAAGTGGCGGACACCGAGGACCAGCTGAGCTACTCCGACTGGTCGGTGCCACTCCGTGCCCCCGGCGACGTGTGGCATTTTGGCGTCCTCGCCCCCCTCGCGGTTGCCGGCATCTGGTTGACGTGGTCGCGACGCCGGCAGCTGTTGCTGTTCTATCTACTCCCGGGCGCCTATGCCGCCAGCATCGTGATGTTCGCGGTGATGGGGAGATACCGTTATCCGTTGGTACCGTTACTGATACTGTTCGCGGCCGCGGGCCTCGTGGCGCTCTGGCCGGTCGGCGGCGGGGGATGGTATCGCCGGCATCTTTCGCTCGGCGCCGCCACGGCGGGGATGTTGGTCGCGTGCAATTGGCCCACCCTGTCGATGACGGACATGCGGGTGGTCACTGCACTGAATCTGGGAACCGAACTCCAGGCACAAGGCCGTTTTGACGAAGCCGCCTCCCAGTATCGTCAGGTGCTCGCCGTCACCCCAGACGACGCTCTCGCCCACAGCAATCTCGGCACCGCGCTGGCAGCACAAGGACAGCTGGCGGAAGCGGTCGAGCACTACCAACGCGCGGTAACACTCGAGCCGAGAGACCCGGACTCATATTCCAATCTGGGCAATGCGCTCCTGGAGCTCGGACGTGTCGAGGAGGCGGTGGGGAGCTTTCGACAAGCACTCGATATTGACCCGAGTTCGGCCGAGGCACACGGAGGGCTGGGCGTCGCGCTCCACGCCGACAACCAGACCGACGTGGCGATTCGCCATCTCCGCCGTGCCCTTGACCTCGGCGCGGTGTCTGCGGACACCCACAATCTCTTGGGCGTGGCGCTTGGATCACAGAACCGTTTGGACGAGGCGGGACTGCAGTTCCGGCGAGCGCTCGAGATCGACCCAGACTACCTCGACGCCCACACGAACCTGGCCATGGCCGCCCAGCTCGGGGGCGACCCGGAACTGGCAATCCAGCACTATCGGGAGGTGTTACGGATCGGGCCGGCATCCGCCGACATCCACAACGAGCTCGGACTGATGCTGTCCGCGACCGAGAAGCTGGCCGAAGCGACCGCGCATTTCACACGGGCCATCCAACTAGACCCCAGCTTTGCATTTGCCCACGCCAATCTGGGCACTGCGCTGCAGCTTCAAGGCCGCATCGACGACGCGCTCAGGCACTACGAACAGGCGGTTCGTCTGGCCCCAGCCGTCCCGGACTTTCAAGCGCGTCTCGATGCGGCGTCGAACGCACGGTGAATACCGGTGCAGCGTCACTCAAGCTCGTCCACACGCCAGGGAGTCCGGGACGGCTGACCACTCAGAAAGAGGGCGAGGTTCGCGGACATTCCTTGCACCGCCGCCGACTGGCCGGCATCAGTGGCCACAAACATCGCCAGTCGTTGCCATTCGACGGCCTCGACAAACTGGCCGAGCTCGGCATGCGCCATGGCCAGCGTCTCGGCCACGGCCGTGGTTCTCAACGGCTCGGCCAGGGTCTGCACGAGCGCTAAGACGCGGACGCCATCACGCAGTTGGTCATCTGGTGACGCGGCAAGGAGCCGCGCCACGGCCAG
>JAYZGM010000248.1:0-21622 GCA_036336225.1 Acidobacteriota bacterium
CGAAGCCACGACCCGGCACTTCGACCTTCCAGGCCACGTTGTGTGTCTCGCTCCATTGGGTCGGGGGGTCACCAAATCGCGCCACACCCGTCGCGTCCGGGCCACGCCATTGTCCCCAAAATCGATCGACGTCCGACGACTGAGCCGCAGTCATCGTCGGGATCACCAACCCGAGGCACAGCACGTGGGGAATCCACGTCTTGGTCATCATTCGATCTCCAACTAGTCCTGTAACCATAATTTTGCTGCGTACGTGCCTGGCGCCGCCGCGAATTCTAGCCAGGCGTAATTCTTGCGCGAACGACTGTTGACAGGGGACTAGAACCGACTGTTCTGCGGGAGACCGGAGCGAGCGGCCAGAATCACCCTGACAGACGGCCGGTCGGCCGGTCCTCGCCCAACGTGGTGAAACCGAACGATCCCGCCTGGGTCAATCAGCACGTTGCCACCTTGCTGGGCGACGTCACCTCTGGGAATCCGCGGGAACCGGCCTTGACGGGCCTCTCGCCAATAGGCCCGCATGGTCCCAAGCCCCCACAGGTGTCTGAGCCGGGCTCGTCCCATGCCGTAGGCTCGATAAAGGTGCCGGTCGGGGTCGATCAGCAACGGCCAGGGCAGCTCGGTCTTCTTGACATACTCGACCGCCGCGGACTCGGACTCAAAGGTCACCACGAGTGGCTGCACGTCGAGCTGAGCCAATCGCGTAGCCGCGTGCCGCAACTGCGACACGTGTCGTCGGCAAGGCAGTCAGAAGAGGTGGCGGTGGAGGACCAACAGCATCCAACGGCCAGCATAGTCCGCCAAACGATGCTCCGTGCCGTCAGCGTCCGGCAGCGTGAATGACACCGCCGGACGCCCTACGTGAGTCGACATCACCGATAAGCCGCCACGTCGCCAGACCGGGGTGACTACTTCATGACGTACTTGTGCAGCTCGGGCCTGACGGTGTCGGCGACATAGATATCGCCATTCGGCGCCATCGTCATGTAATGCGCCTCGCCAAACTCGCCGAGTCCCTTTCCTGGCTGACCGTTGGCCCCAATCGCTTTCCCGTTCTCGTCCAGTTTCAGAATCTCGCCCGCAAAACCGCTGACCATGTACATCTGCTCGTCGGAGTGGATGTGGAGCCCACACGGTAGCCCCTTGTAGGCCCACTCCTTGATGTAGTTTCCATCGTCATCAAATATTTGGACACGTCGGTTCTGTCGGTCCGCCACATAGATCAGCCCTTCCTGGTCGACCACGATCGAGTGCGGCGTGTCGAATTCACCAGGCCCGGTTCCCGGCCCACCCCAGGTTTTGATGAGACTTCCGTCGGGGGCGAACTTAACCAACTGCGGCGTGCCGCGCCCGTGGCCGACAAGTACAAAGATTTCGCCAGCCGCGTTGACCGTGAGGTCGGTCGGCTCGTTCAGCCGTCCGTCTTCGGGCTCCCCGGCCTGTCCATGCTCGCCGATGGTCAGCAGCACCTCACCGGAGAGATTCATCTTCCGCACTACGTGGCCGTTGACGTCGGTCGTCCAGATGTTGCCCTCTGGGTCCAGACGCATCCCATGCGGGCGAATGTACTCGCCCTGTCCCCATGCCCGCACAAAGCTTCCGTCGGGATTGAATTCCATCAGCGGATTGGGACCGCGGTTGAACACCACGAGACGATTTTGACTCGTCCACACCACGCTCGAGGGCGCTCCCATCTCCTGGTCGTCGGGGATCCGTAACCCGTGCGGCACCGGCATATATCCCAGATCAGGCGCGTCTTCCATCTGCGCCGGGTCCGGCGCGTCCAAGATCTGGGCACCAGCCAGCGGGGCGGCGCCAAACGACACAACGAGCACGGCAAGGAAACTAATGAGACGGGCACGCGACATGGCAGCTCCTGGGAAAATGTTCTGGTATTGTATCGGCATTGTAGCACTCCGTCTGTGGTCGTCTTGACACCGTCTGGTGCGCGCGATACATCTAGTGGACGGTTGAACCGATGAAGGAGAACGTCATGCAGAAACTCATTGTCTTGGCTCTTGCTGCCGTGTGCACGCTCGGCTTGATGACCACCGTCACCACCGCGGAGGAAACCATTACGGGACGACTGGTCGAGGCCGGCTGCGCGGCGATGGGCGGAGCCCAACCCAGCCCCGAACATGTTGCATGTATGGTGCGCTGCGCGCAAAACGGCGACCCCATTGGCATCCAGACCGACGCGGGGCTCTACAAGATCACAGGCGAATGGGCGGCAAACAACCCGGAACAGCTGGCTCAGCTCATGGCAACACAGGTGCGGGCCACGGGTGAGCCCAGTGAAGCCGCCGGCGAGATGCTGCTTGAGGTCTCGAAGATCGAACCGGCCGAGTAGCCGTCGTTGGGGTACAGCAAACGGCCGGGCCATCAGCCCGGCCGCCACGTGCGACTATGTCGTTCCCCTCCGCAACAACCGAGCCGCTATCGCTCGCCGTCGGACACTTCCTGAGCCGGGGAACCACGACGGGCACCTAGCTCCACCAACAGCTTCTCCATCTCGGGCCACCGCTTACCAGTGTTCGAATAGAACACGCCTTCGGCAATGGTCAGCGGCGTCCATCCCTTTCCATTGACCGCTTCGAGATCGGCCCCCTGGTCGAGCAGAAACCGGACCAACGGCTCAGAGCCACGAATGATGGCGCCATGCAACGCCGTGTCGCCATTCGCATCGACGGTCGTGACCGAGTCTCCGAGCTCGAGCATGAGCTTGACCGCCTCGAGTGCCTCAGCATTTGTGCCCGGACTCTCGCCGACAGCCCAGATGCCAACTCCCGCCGCAACCATAAGTGGCGTGGTGCCGTCCTCATTCGCCAACAGCGGATCAGCACCCAACCGTACGAGGTGCTGCATCAGCTCCGTGTCGGCCGCCTTGGACGCCAGCAAGAACGGCGTGGCCCCAACCCGATTCAACACGTTTCGATACCCACCGCCCGTACCTGAGCCATCGGCACCTCGTGGCTCTTTTGTCTCGAGTGCGTTGAGATCAGCCCCATGCGCCGCCAACGCCGTCACAAAATCCAGGTCCGAGGCTAACCCGGTCGGGATGGGAGCCGGGTTGTTAAAACCAAGATTGGGTCGACGCGCCCAGACCAGCTGATGGAGCGCCATCCAACCTTGCTCGGACGCGTTCGGATCGGCTCCATGTTCAAGGAGCCACACACCCAGGTCGTAGTGCGCGTTCAACGTCGCCAACGCAAGAGCGCCCATCCCGCTTGGCAGCGTATCGTTCACGTCGCCGCCCGCAGCCACCAAAACCTTCAGCGTCTCCTGCTGGTTGTGACGCACGGCGAACAGTAGGGGGGTAAACCCGCCCGCCGAGCGCGCGTGCACATCCGCGCCACCAGCCACGAGCTCAAGCACGGCGTCGGTGTTGCCCTCGACGGTGGCCCACATGAGAGCCGTCTGCCCGCGCCAGTCCTCTGCGGCATTCACATCGGCCGCGTGGCTCAGCAGTACCCGGACGGCATCGGCGCGGCCCGCCCGGGCGCTCCGCATCAACGCCGTCTCCCCCTCGGGAAGACTCGCGTTTGCCCGTGCTCCCATCTTGAGCAGGAGCTCGAGCATTGGCGCGTTCCCGTTCGTCGCAGCTACCATCAGCGGAGTCGCACCATAGCGGTTGGCCACTGAGACCTGCGCGCCCGCCTCTATGAGTAATTGAGCCGTCGTAAGGTCATCCCGGTTGGCGGCCCAGTGCAAGGCTGTCGTGCCATCGAGGTCCGCCGTGTTCGGGTCGGTAGCCGATTCGAGCAGCATCCGTATCTGCTCGACATCCCCGGCCCGCACCGCATCGACCAGCGGCACGTCCGCCGCCCAGGCGGAGCCGACCGCGCCTACGAGAAGCAGCACTAGACAGATAGGTGTCCGCATCGGCGCCCTTACACTCCTGCGAGCTCTTTGATGCGTCCCGTGCTATCACCCAGGTGCTCGGTCGTCATCCCCGTCTTGCCGAGCATGCTGACGAGCAGGTTGGTCATCGGTGTGTCCTTCGGGTAGTGCAGGTGCCGTCCGCCCGTCAGGCGCCCCGTGCCACCACCCACCACCAGCTCGGGAAGGTCGAAGTGCGCGTGGTCATTGCTATCTCCAAGCCCACCGCCATAAAGAACCATCGAGTGGTCGAGCACCGAACCGTCCCCATCCGGTGTGGTCTGGAGGCTCTCGAGAAAATGCGTAAACAGACCGATGTGATACGTGTTGATGCGGGCCAGCTTCTCGAGCTTCTCGGGGTCGTTGCGATGATGCGACAACCCGTGATGCGGATCGGGCACCCCTAGATGCGGGTAGGTGCGACCACCAAGCTCACGACCCAGCATGAACGTGAACACCCGCGTAATATCGGCCTGATACGCCAACGCGACCAGATCAAACATCAGCTTGACATGGTCTTCAAACGTGTCGGGAATCCCCACCGGCCGGGCCAACGCCGGCAGCTCCGCGCCGGCACTCTGGACCTCGGCCTGCTGGATACGATGTTCCAGGGCACGGATCGCATCCAGGTATTGATCAAGTCGGAAACGGTCGGCCGCCCCGATCTCCCGTTCCAGTGCCTTGAGGTCGTCCGTCACGGAGTCAAGAATGCTCCGGTCGCGACCCATTTCCGCCACCCGCTGTTCGGTCGTCCCACCATCGCCGAAGAGACGTTCAAACACGACCCGCGGGTTGTTCTCCATCGGCAACGGCGTCGTCTCCGATCGCCAGGCAACCGTATTCAGATACACACAGCTGTAGCCGTTCTCGCAGTTCCCCACGAGGCCGTCAAGATCGATGGCGAGCTCAAGGGAGGGGAGCGGGGTTGTGCGACCCAGATGCTGGGCCGCGAGCTGGTCCGCCGTGATGCCGGCCCTGACGTCCGCCCCTTCAGTCTGCTTCGGGTGCACGCCGTTGAGCCAGGTCGAGCTGGCCCGGGAATGCTCGCCATTGCCATCACCGAGCGGCTCGGCTTGCCCATGCGCCAGACCACTCACGACCGTGAGCTGATCGCGGTATGGTGCCAGCGGCTGAAGAATCGGAGATAGCTCGAATCCGGGCCCGGCTGCAGTCGGGGTCCACTGCTGCATGACCGCCCCGTTCGGGATATAGACGAACCCCAGCCGTCGAACCGGATTGGCTGCGGTCCGGCTCATTGCGGTCAGGGCGGGCACCATGGCGTCGAGCAACGGGAGCGCAACCGTAGCACCCACGCCACGAAGAAACGTTCGGCGAGGTAGAGAAAGCTTCGTAATGATCATGGTTCGGTCCTCAATTATCCGCGGCGCGACCGGTCGACGGCAGTCCACGGGCTCTTCTCATTTGAAACTGGGGGCTCTGAACGACACCGAGGATGAGCGCCGAAAAGCGGTGTTCGTCTTCAGCGGCCACCCGAACCATGGCGCGCACAGCGGGGGCATCGTAGTATTCCACGCCACGACCCAAGGCGTAGGTGAGGAGCTTCTCGCTCAACGTCGTGACAAACAGCTCTGGGCGTCCCAACAACGCGTCGCGCAAGCCCGCCGCCCCCTCGAAGACCGTGCCATCCGGCAACACTCCAGAGGCATCGATCAGCTCGTTGGACTCGCTTCTGATGCGATGGCGGCCGACTGCGTCGAACTGTTCGAGCGCAAAGCCGGGTGGGTCCATCAATCGGTGACAGCTCGCACACACGGGATTGGCCCGATGCTGCTCCATCGCGGCCCGCATTGAAAGTACACCCCCATCCGCCGTGGTTTCCTCCAGAGAGGGGACATCTGGCGGTGGCAACGGAGGCGGCGTACCCAACAAGTTCTCGAGTACCCACTTGCCACGCAACACTGGGGACGTGCGGGTGGGATAGGCCGTGGCCGCGAGAATGCTGCCATGGCCCAACAGACCACGCCGTGAGTCGTCGGACAGGGTGACCCGACGAAAATGGCTGCCATAGACGTTAGGGATACCGTAGTGGCGTGCCAACCGTTCGTTGATGAACGTATAGTCGGCCGTCAGAAAGTCGAGCACGCTTCGGTCTTCGCGCAGGATCGCTTCGAAAAACAGCTCGGTCTCTCGCTGGAACGCGAGCCGGAGCGCCTCGCCAAAATCAGGAAACAGATCTTCATCGGGCGTGAGCGCCTGCACGTTGCGAAGATAGAGCCACTGCCCGGCGAAATTCTCAATCAGGGCCTCCGCACGCGGATCGGCCAACATCCGCCGAGCCTGGGCTTCGAGAACCACCGGATCATGCAGCGATCCAGCCACGGCCAGGTCCAGCAGCTCGTCATCGGGAATGCTGCTCCAAAGAAAGAACGACAGCCGTGACGCCAGCTCGATATCGCTGATTCGGTAGGCTGCCCCGGGAGCGACCTCAGCTGGGTCACGCTCCACGCGAAACAGGAACTCCGGGCTGGCCAGCAGCCGTCGGAGCCCGAGCTCGATACCGGCTTCGAAACCGGCGTCGTTCCGGCCCTGCTCGAAGAAGTCGAGCAACACCGCGACGTCGCGCTCTGTGGCCGGTCGGCGATACGCACGGCGAGCCAGCTCGGTGAAAATCTGGCGAGCACAACGGAGCTCGTCCCCCGCGTCGCCACGCGCCGGGTCACACACAAAGAGTCGGTCGCGACTCGGCGTGCCGTCTACCGGGCGAGTGCCGCTGGCCTCGAACGGTCCGGCTATAGTGACACTTCCCACGTAGGGCTGATATCGCGTATCGCCACCTGTGATGCTGGTGTAGGGACGCAGAAACGGCTGTCGCAGCGTCTCTGCGTAGGCGGACGTCTTCTGATGAAACGTGACCTGCACGGTGTGGGGGCCAGCCCGCACCGCGGCCCGAACCTCCCATCCATCGTCCACGGTGCGCTGCCGCGTCAGATACGCTCGATACTCGGGGCTGCTCCGATCGACGCTCGTCGGCGGTGGTTCCCCAACCGTAAACGTCTCCAGCGGCTCACCATCCAGACTCACCTCAAGCTGGTGGGGCGTGTCAAAGGTCTTCAGCGTGCCGCTCGCGTCGCGGGACAGCTGAACCCGAAAGCCGTATTCAGCATCCTCCGGGAAGGTGAACTCGAACCGCGTTCCTCCGCGGGTGCCAAAGGGTAAGCTGTCCACCCGAACGTCCTGCGTGAGGTCGGTGGCGAGACGAATGCTCTCCGCCGTCGCCGATGGTGTGGGCCGGCCAACCGCCAAGCGGCTGATTTTCTTGGCGGCCGAGAGGTATCGCTCGAGCAATGTTGGAGAGATGCCGAGCACACCGGCGATGTTGTCGAAGCCGTAGCTGCCATCGTCGGCGGGCAGCAGAGCGGTCACATCGACGTCCAGAGCGAGGAGGTCGCGGATGACGTTGTGATACTCACTTCGATTCAGTCGATGGAATGTATCTGTCCGTCCCGGGTCGGGATGGGCCGCGGCAGCTGCGTCAAGCTCACGCTCCAGCCAGGTCGTGAACGCCGCATACGTGTCCGGGTCAGGTCGCGGACGGGGAGCCGGCGGCATAGCACCGGCCCGGAGCTTCCGAACAACTTTCTCCCATACGTCGGCGTGCGCACCCACGTCGGTGACGTCGATCGTGTCCAGCGTCAACTCGGCCACCTGAAGCCGCTCGTTGTGACATGTCACGCAATAGCGATCAAGCAGAGCACGTTCGGCTGTCCCCGTCCCAGACACACCCTGGGCCACAACAACCGAGGCTGGCGCCCCGAGCAGCACCGCGACACCGATCACCGGCAAGGATAAACTTCGCATACAGCCGTCCTGTGTGACTCCTGAAACTGGCTCACGACCTCTCGCAGACCGTTGTGGGGCCGGACGCGAAAACCGTCGCACCCGACAATGGCCACGGTGCGCGATACATGCGTGCCGCGCGGAGTGGCCTCTACAAGCCCCCCCAACCGCGTGGGGTTCGGGGCGAAGCCCGTCTGATCATTCGTTGGTCGCGAAACAGTAGAACAACCCGGCGCCGCCCGTGCTCACCAGGTTGTCCTGGCTACAGCCGCGGGTGGGATGGGACGAATTCCACGATCCGTTACCCCCGCCTTGCTTGTCCGAGTGCCCAATCTGGGCCGACCCCTCGCCGTTGCTCGTCCAGTTACTGCAGGTATGGTCGGCCCCATCTGCATAGGCCCGGCCATCCGGGCGACTGCCGGTGAGAATATCGTGCTCGTTGGGCGAGTCGCCGATGCCATTCACGACCGTCCCCTGCTCGGTGAGCGATATATGCTTCCCAGTGCCATTACCCAGACGAGCCTGCGCGAGCGTGTCGCCATGCAGCTCACCCACGTCCTGGGCGATTCGCCTCCGACCACCATGCGCATACCAGGGGCCGGATCCGATTCGATCGCGGGCATTAACCGCATTCTCGCCCTGAGAGCTCAGATACGCTCTCCATGTAGCATCGCCACGTCCAACGACCTCGGCCAGGGATTGACAATGCGCGTCAGCCCCGGCCAATCCACCAAGATTGGCGCCATCGCCAACACCGACGCTTGTAATAAAGAATGACATCGGCTCCGGCGGCGACTGCTGGGCATAACTGACGGTATGAGACAGGACTACGGTCAGGACCGCAAGCCCGGATAGAAGACACGCTTTCTTCATGAACCATTCCTCCGTTCTTGTCGACACTATTTTATCCGACCACGTCGGACCAGCGGGACAAATTCGAGACGTCTACGCGCCGTCATCCCCAGAGAATGTCACGCTCGACGCGACGGATCTGTCACGCACGATGAGCACAAGACACCGAACGAAGACCGTGAACACCACGAACTCGCAACCGCCGACTTCGACGGCTCCTCGTTCGCGATACCAGTCGACGGTCGCCTGGATGCCCTCATCGACCGTGGTGGCCTCCCTCGCGAAGTGGTCACCAAACCTCGAGGAGTCGACCTGAGATGGGCGCTCCCACAAGTAGAGCATCTCGTTCAGTTCTCGGATGTTGGGACTCACCAGTCCGTCCAGAATCAACATCGGCCGAGGCATCACCGAGACACGGGTCAACAGACCGACGTCGCTTACCCTCGACCGTGGACGATACCGCCGCCGCACCACTGCGGGTCACGACCCGAACCGGGAGGTCGACCGCCCGGAACCATGCGACCAGCACCCGACCGACCAGCCCGGCCCTCAAGACCACGTACACACCCGGGTCAACCGACATCGGCACACGTCACGTCGTTGTTTCAGTATGATAGGCGGGTTCACTTTCTATCATTCAAGAGGAACCTCATGGAAACAAGCGCACGCGTGCGGTTTGTCGTCTCGCTCTGCTTCGCGGCTATCGCCGCAATCATTGTTTCTACCGGAATCGGCGCCCAACGTGGCAATGTCGACTGGGCGGCGGTCGAACTCTCCACCCATCATGTCGCCGGCACGGTCCACTATCTCCAAGGACAAGGTGGCAACATCGGCCTCTCGATCGGCGACGAGGGCGTCGTGATGATCGACGACCAGTTTGCCCCGTTGAGCGACCGGATCCTCGCCACGATCGAGGGCATCTCGAACGGCCGAATCCGGTTTCTGATCAATACCCACGTACATGGGGACCACACCGGCGGAAACGCCAACTTTGCGGCCATGGGCGTCCCGATCCTCGCTCAGGACCGGGTGCGGCGCAGACTGGCCGCGTCCCAGCCGACCGGGGCGCTGCCGGTTCTGACCTACAGCGAAGACGTCACCGTCCATCTCAATGGCGAAACAGTACACGTGATTCCGATGCCACCGGGGCACACCGATGGCGACAGCATCATCCATTTCGTTGACTCCGATGTCATCCACACCGGAGACATGTTCCGCACGGTGGCCTTCCCAGTGATCGACCGGAACAACGGCGGGACACTCACGGGAACGATCGCGTCACTCGGACGTCTTGCCGGAATGGCAGGACCGGACACGAAGATTGTGCCGGGGCATGGTCTGGTCTCTGGGCGAGACGACGTCATCGAGTTTCGCGACATGGTGATCACAGTGGCCGACCGGGTGGCCGGACTCGTCGACCAGGACATGAGCTACGACGAGGTTGCCGAAGCGAACCCCACCGAAGAGTTCAATGACAAGTGGGGCGACCCAACTCGGTTCTTGACCGCGGTCTACGAAGAACTGTCGGAAGGCTAGGCTCTATAGCCTGGTAACCGTGGGGCGGTCGGGACGTGCCGAGACCGGGAGCAGTGGTCGGGTTCGTGCGACCGACCGCTCCGCCCTCTCGTCGACGAGGGGACTGGATCAGGGTGCTGGCCGGAAGGGATATGTGCTGAAGAGACTCCAGCCCGCAGACGGGTTCATGGGCTCAACGCCAGACCCAGCACATACAGCATCACCCCAGTGACCCCGGTCGCCAGCATGTCAACCATGCGGATGATGCCCCAGCCACGATGAACACGGCTAAAGCGATTCGGCGGCGGGTTTGCGAACCTGACCACCAGAGCGCCGATGAGTCCCAGCCAGATCACGCTGGTCGTAATCGCCACGAACAGATGCACCCAGATGGTCACGTTCAGGAGGTGGGTTCCCGCAAACGGACTCATCGCGACCATCTCAATAATGCCGGCGCGCATCCGCAGGTCGACCTCAAAAGCGATGACGGTCACCACCAGCACGATGGCAAGCGACAGCTGCACCCGTTTGTGGCCGGCATAGTCGCCACGCCGGGCCCTGCGCCGGGACCAGAACAACTCGGGGAGGGTCACCAGAAACGACGCGGTGACCGCGTCGATCAACGGATCCGTCCGAGAAAAAATCCGAGTGGCATCCCTTACGTCGTCGCCTTCGGCGCAGCCGGCCAAGCCGACAACCCAAAACTCAACCCCTCTGTGACGACCAAGGCGCCCGACAATGCGCGCCCCGAGGGCGCGGAGTGGGTCTCAGGGGTCCCCGCGCAGCGTCCGCGTGGGGTTCGGGACAAAGCCCCGTCTAATTAATAAACAATAAACTCCAGCAGGTTGTCGTCCGGGTCGCGGATGTAGTGGCTAATGCCGTTGGCCGTTCCACCGTTGCGCCCACCGGTGCGGTCCACTGGTCCGACAATGACCTGCGCACCCGCTCGCTCTAGCGCGTTCAAGAGCGCGGACTGCGTGCCGTCCCACACAAAACAAAAATCGCCACAGGGGGGTTCAGCCGCCGGCGCACGTAAAGTGAAACTCTCATCCTGCCAGGTAGCCGGTCGGTGGAAGTTGATCTTGCAGTCACCGAAATGCACGGAGCAGATGCGCTCGCCCTCCATCACGCCGAACCCGAGCGCACGATAGAACGCCACCATCTCGTCCGTGTTCCGCATGGGCACCGCGACGTGGTCGAAAGACCGGATCGGTCCCCCGACCTGCTGGGCCCCAGTCACAAACACCGGAGCGACCGATACCCCAAGTCCTCCAGCAAGCGCGGTGCGAACAAAGCATCGTCGAGATTGCCTACGCTGCGATTCTTGTGGCTGCGGCTTCATCGAACGTATCCTCCTGGTCGCTGGGTCATACCGAATCCCGCCATGGCGAAAATGGGCACCGCACACCGACGACACCCACCATGATGGAAGGCTCCGATTATAGTGCTCCGGCCATCTGTGTTGTCAGTTCGATAGCGCGCACTCGCGCGAGTGCGCCGCGTCCGGTGGACGTGACAGCAGGTCCCAACGGTTGCCATAAAGGTTTTCGAACACCGACATCTTCCCGGGGCCGGGAAGGGGCACAACGGCCCCGCGCTTTTTCTGTCGTGGAACCGGAGTGTCCTCGAAAAGGATAAAGTCGAGCTTCTGTGTATAGAACGCGATCGCCCCATCGTTCTCCCGCACGACGACCGTGACATACACACGCCACTGGCCAGAATGGTTCCGAAGATGGTCACCTAGTCACGCATGAAGTAGTCGAGTGTGATCAGCCCGTCAACCGGGAATGGACGCCACGCGATTTCGTGCAGAATGCGTGACGCTCTCACACGCGCATCAGGTGAAGGTTCAACGCCCGCCACCGTGTGATGAACTCTAGCCACGGCACTGTTTGATAGGACAGACGATTGACCCACGCGTCTGTCGATGACGGTCTGCTGCTCTTGGCATGGCTGCGTTGGAGATAAGCCGTACAGACGAAAGGCCGGGCGCAACGCGGCCCGGCCTTTCGAATTACAGCGCGACGAACGCGAAGTCGTTACACGTCCAGCATCGGTTCGTCTCGGATGGAGCGCTTCACGAGGTTCCGCATCAGGTTCACTTTGAACCCGTTGTGGGTCAACGGCGCCACCCCCTGAATGGAGACGTCGCCGGCCCGCATCGCGGTGTCCTCGTTCCGTGCCTGACCGCGAATCGCGTTTTCCACGGCAGTCAAGCGCACCGGTGTCGGCGCCACACCATTCACAACCACCCGGGCATCCTGGATGGTGCCACCGCTCTCGCGTATCGCGGTCGCGACGTTGACCAGCGGGAAGTCCCACGTGTCGCGGTCACGTACCTTCTCGAAGTAGACCCGCGCCCCAGCCCAGGTCGACGGTACGCGAATCGACATCAACAGATCGCCCGGCTCCAGCATCGTCATCCGTTCGATATCTAGTTCGGGACCGACAAAGAACTCCGAGGCCGGAATCACGCGCTCCGCACGACCGCGCTGCACGACCATCTCGGCGTCAAGCGCGACCAGTACTGGGGCGGTGTCAGACGGATTCACAGCCACGCATCGGCTTGCACCCAAGATGCAGTGCTCACGGTTCATGGCTGTCGGCGGACTGGCGTAACAAATGTTCCCACCGGCCCGATAGCAGGTCCAACCATCCCGGTAGTACCAGCAACGCGTGTCCTGCGACACGTTGCCACCGATGGTCCCCTGGTTGCGAATCTGCGGTGATGCCGCCGACTTCGCCGCAAACGCCAGAGCCGGGAACTGCGTCCTGATCTCCGCGTTGTTGACGACATCGATTAACCTGGCCATCGCCCCGATCTCGATGCCGTCACTGGTCGCCTGAATCTGCTTCATTGAGTCGATCGCAGCCAGATCGACGACCACCCGGGGACGTTTCACTCGATCTTTGAACCAATCGAGCGTGTCGAGCCCACCGGCATACACCCACGCATCAGACCCGTGCTCTTCCAGCAAGGAAAGAGCATCGTCTGCCGTGCTCGGCTGGAACAGCTCGAGTTGAGGAATTACGTCACGAATAACGGCCATGATAATCGCCTCCCCTTCGTCAATGCCTCAGACGTGAGCTGTCAGCCGGTCGTGGCCAATCGGAGCCTGCTCGAGCTTCGTCAGAATCATGTCGCGTGTCACCGGCGTTCGGTGGAAGTCGCCATTACCTTCACCCAGCGACTCCAACGCATCTGCAATCGCACTGGCTACGGATGCGGACCCCGCACCCTGTGCTGCCTCGCCGATACCCTTTGCCCCAAGCGGGTTAAACGGATCAGGTAGATCAGCATTAGCCCACTTCATCGGCTGCTCATGTGGGACGTCGAGAATGCCAGGAGGCCGGTTGCTATAAAACCGCTTCGCGACCGCTAATCCCCAACGACGGTCATACACCCATTTTGAGCTGAGCGCCACCGAGAAACCCTGAATAGCGCCGCCAAAGATCTGCGCTCCGTAGGTCTTCGGGTGGAGGATGGTACCCGCATCCGAGCCGGCCGCATAATCGACCAATCGGATATTTCCGGTTTCGATGTCCACTTCCACTTCAGCGTAACCGGCGACGAACGACATACGGCGTCCGCCCTCTGCGTAGTTGTCCTTCGCGACACCCATGAGCCCCTGCCCGGCCAGCGCCGTGGCCGAAGCCGTGGTCATCCCGTTGATGTCCTCAGGAAGCTCGTGACCGTCGAACTTACCACCCAGATCGATGGCACGCTGGGCCACCCTCGCGAAGCTCAGACCTTGCGATCGGTTTCCGCTACGATACACACGCTCGCCACCGATCTCGTAGTCATCTGCCTCGCCACCGAGGTCGCCAGCGGCGATCTCTTTGATTTTTTGGACGGCATCTTCAACCGCAGCCCAGTTCGCTCGCGTGTGCGCGTGCGTCGTCGAGCTGCCACCTTGCGAACAGCTCCAGGGTAGGTGCTTGCTGCTGTCACCCCAAGCGACTTCGCACTTGTCCCACGGCATGTCCAGACCTTCTGCCGCGGTCCGCATGGTGTCAAACGTTGACCCCGTGCCCAAGTTGCCGACACCCGACTGGATATACAGTCGGCCATCAGGCCGAAGCACGAACAGCCCGTCCACACCGGACGCACCGGCCGAGTAGGCAGCCAGTGACATTCCGATGCCGGTCACCTTCGAGCCGTTACGCTGACCACTACGGGCCTTACGTTCAGTCCAGTTGAAGAGCTCGGCGCCCTTGTCAATCGCCTCTCTAGCAAACGCGCTCGAGACGTTACCCTGCTCGCCGTCACGCCCTGGCGCTCCGAACTTAGCTTGACCCTCTGGCGCGTTGATCTTGTGCACCTCAACTTGGTCGAGCCCCAGCTGCTTAGCCGCTTTCTGGATGATCGGCTCGAGCATGGTATTCGACTGCACGCCCCCTGGTGCTCGCTGGGGACCCTTGGGCGGGGTGTTCGTATAGACGTTGGTGCCCCGCATGCGACACGCCAGCGGCTGGTAGCACAACGACCCGATGCCCGCCACGTTCATGTTGTCCCCGGAACGCCCATAGGGACCCTGCTCACCGACACCGTGGACGTCGAGCGCGGTGATCCGGCCGTCGCTACGCATCCCGAGTCTGATACGCGCCTGCACGCCCGGTCGCGCGCGACCAATGGCGTTTTCCTCACGCCGGCTGATCCGCATCATAACGGGTCGGCTGATCTTCTTGGACAGCAAAATCGGGATCTGCGCGTGCACATAACCGCTGATCTTGCCGCCAAAACCACCGCCGGTGAACTCGTTGATGAGTACCACATTCGACGGTTCGATGCCGGCCCAGCGCGCCATCGGCCCCACGCTCCGCGCGGTGCTCTGCACGGACGGATACACGTAGAGCTTCCCGCCCTCCCAATACGCCATCGTCGTCCGGCTCTCGAGCGGCTGGTGCGATGTCGACTGATTGTAGGAGTGCTCCTCGACGATGACATCCGCTTCAGCGAACCCGGCTTCGAGGTCCCCATACGACCACTCCGCCGCCGCCTCAGCCTCCATGGGGATTTCGCCAGAGGCGAGACCCGCCAGGTCGCTAGCACTCCACTTAATGGTGGCAATCTCACGACCGACGGTCGTGTTGCCGTCGGTTCGCGCGTTCGGACTGTCCGGTCTAAGACTCTCCAGCGGATCCAGCACGAACGGCAATGGCTCAAGGTCGAGATTGATAAGCTCAATCGCGTCCGACGCGATCTGCTCGTTCACCGCGGCTACCGCAATGATCGGCTCACCTTCATACTTCGGCTCCCAGGTCAGCGCGGCCTCGTTCGGCGCTTCAACCTCATCTGGCAGATCGTCGGGCGTAAGGACACCCAAGACCCCAGGCAGAGCTTCAGCTGCACTCGTGTCCGCACTCCGCACACGGGCGTGCGGCATCGGACTGACCAAGAGTTTGGCGAAGACCATACCCTCCGCCCGATGGTCTTCTGCGTACTTCGAGCGCCCCGTGACCTTCGCGTACAAGTCAGGGGTCCGGTAGTTCTTTCCAAGTAGTTTGTAATCAGCCACGTCAGGCCCCCCGTGTGATTTCCGCCGCCCGCATGACGGACGTCAGTATCTTGTCGTAGTCGGCGCACCGACACAGGTTACCCGAGAGCCATTCTGCGGCCTGCTTGCGAGTCGGGCTCTGATTGTCGTTCAGCAGCGCGACGGAGTTCATGATGAACCCGGACATGCAGAACGCGCACTGGAACCCCTGCTCCTCAAGGACTGCCTGCTGCATGGGATGCAACGTGCCGTCCTCGGCTTCGAGACCTTCAATGGTCGTGACCTCGCGGCCGCGCACCGAGTGGGTCAGCAGCGAGCACCCGTAGTGCGGCACACCATCCACAAGGACAGTGCAGGCGCCGCATTCTGCTCGGTCGCACCCAATTTTTGTTCCGGTTAGGCCCAACTTGTAGCGCAGCGTCGTGGCCACGGTCTCCATCGGAGGCACTTCGATGCGGCGGCTTCGGCCGTTGACATTGACGGTGATGAGCCGTTCTACAGCCCCCGCCGCCGGCGTCTGCGCCAGCACCGTTCCGCCATTGGAGCGGAACAAGTAGTTGGTCGAGGACACTGCCGCACTGGCGGCGATCGCCCCTTTGATGAAATTCCGTCTGGAAACACCCTGCTGGGCCGTCTCCTCTGTCACCTCGATGATCTCCTGACTCATCGGACGATCACCTCCCTCGTTCTCCCGAAGTCCTCGAAGGCCGCTAACAACTGCTCGGCCCACAGTGGCGAAAAGCTGACGATATCACGGAAACGGTCAAACTGTTCCTATCGATATCAGTGAATTCTCGATCAACCGGTCGTCCGGTTGCAAGTACGAAAAATTTCCTCATCCGCACCGCTGGCAGCGACCTCTCCGTGTACGCTACCCCTGAGACGGTCAACGCTCGATCGACTCCACACCTATCACCCATGACCACTGCCGACGTCTCGTTCTCGGGAAGCCGCATGTTGCACCTCGCCGCGGTGCTGGCGGTCGCGTATGTCTGTTTTTGGCATGGCGCGACGCGGTTCGGTCTCGTCGGTCCGGACGAGCCCCGGTACGCCGCCATTGCACGTGACATGTCCGCCTCCAACGATTGGGTCACACCCCGACTGCACGGCGAGCCATGGCTCGAGAAACCCATTCTCTACTACTGGGTCGCGGCGGGAGGCTATCTCATTTTTGGTGATACCGAGCGGGCCGCGCGTCTTCCGTCGTTTCTTGGAGCGGTGGGGTCCCTACTCGGACTGTTGTGGCTCACGACGCGGTTCTACGACACCAACACGACGAAGCTGTTTGCTCTGATCTTTCCGTCGAGTCTCGCAGGGTTGGTGTTTGCCCGAGCCGCCACTCCGGACATGTTGTTCAGCGCCGCCTTGGCGCTAGCGCTGGTCGCCGCCGCCCCGCTGGCTCTGGAACCGGGTCTTCGTCGGGTCCGAATGTATCAAGTTTGCTTCGGTGCCGCGCTCGGCTTCGCGGTCCTGGCCAAGGGACCCGCGGGTATCGTGCTGGCGGGAGGAGGTAGTGCCCTTGGCGCACTTCTGACCCGTCGCATCCGTTCAGTCTGGCGTCTCGCGGGGCCATGGGCCGTGGGTAGCTTCGCGGTCGTCGCACTCCCGTGGTACGTGCTCTGTAGCATCCAGAATCCGGAGTTCGTCCAGATCTTCCTCCTCTCGCACAACGTCGACCGCTTTCTCACCCCCGTCTTCCAGCACGCACAACCCTTTTGGTTCTTTGTTCCGGTCATGATGCTTGGGTTGGCGCCCTGGACGGGGATCGTGGTCAGCGCTCTGGCCACGGTGGGACAGACCGGAGGTCGGCTGTCCGAACGATGGGCGGGGTCACCCTCGGTGTTCTTAGCGGGGTGGGCGCTGTTTCCTATTCTGTTCTTTAGCCTCTCGCAATCGAAGCTCCCAGGTTACGTGCTGCCCGCCATACCGGCGGCGACGCTCCTCCTCAGCGTCGCTGCAGCCCATGTCACGCGAGCGAAACGCGAACGATGGGTCGGCGTCGGCACCACGACCGTGCTCGCCGCGATGACCCTCACATTTCTGGTCGCCCCGGGCGTCGAGAGCTCCGGGGTCGCCCCGGGCGCGGTGCGCCCGCTGGCCTTCGTCCTCACCGCCGCCACGATCCTTACGGGCTACCAGACGTGGCGGCGTCGCGTGCACAGTGTCATCGCGGTGTCAGCCTTGAGCGTCGCCGCCACCCTCCTCCAACTCAATACCCAAGTGCTACCGCAAATCGACCCCGCAATCAGCACACGCACCGTGGCCAACGCCGTGCGCCGGCACACGGCTGGCGACCCCATCCGGGTCTTTCAGCTGCACAGAGCCTGGCAGTACGGTCTTGAGTACTACCTCCACAAACCGCTCCACGCATGGTCATCCACCGACCCACCAGGCACCGTGGTCGTCACGACGACCCGTGGCATGCGTCAGATGCAACTCGATGGAGCGGGCATCGTCGTGCTCGGAGAGATATCGCCGCAGGCATTACTCGTGCGGACGGACCCCGGCGGGGAGAAGATCGTGGGGTACTGAATCTTGGGTCAAGAAGCACTCTTCGTTCGGGAGTAACGAAAAACTCCTCGTTCCAGAGTGAACGGCTGCACTCCGGAGCAATCGTGAGGCTCTTTATCCGTCCCTGGAAACGGGTCCGGCGTGTGCCTGCCGCTGGACTCAACGTGGCGTCGTCACCGCTCCTCCGAAGAACTTCCCATCGCCCCACTGATCCGAAAGACCGTTGTTCTGAAACAGCGAGCCAAGCTCGACCAACTGCGTCGAACGGACGCGACTCGAACACACATTTGGCTGACACAATCCTCGCCTTGGAGCGAGACTGCCAGAGACAAGGCGACTGAGCTGACTCGCGCGTTATAACCAGCGCCAAGTCCACTATCGTGGCGCTCGAACACGATCTCAACGCGGAGCCACTGAGTCAGACACCGTCGCTCGAGAAGCTGATAAACGAGCGAGCCGAACCCTGGCCAGACACTAGCGAGCGGAAGCGGCTCAACGCGTCCCCACGAGAGTGACAACAGGCCCTCCGGGAGAGACGGCGCGGCCGCGCACGCGACCTACACCGCGAAGCACGCGAGATGCCTCGTGCAGGCCAAGGCCAAACTCGGTCGGGTGGTCACAATTCATCGACGGGCGGACCGATTGAACCGGGACCTCGCGTCTCCCTCGACCGCCCTGCCACTCGGCCCGGCTCGTCAGCAGCAGGACGACATACGGTTACGTGTCGAAGATGCTCTCCGTGAGATGGAACGACGGATCGTTGACGGGCTCAACGCATCGTCGCGGCCAACAAAGCGTCGTAACCCGCGCCGCGTGTCGACCACGCCGCGTGAGACCCGTCTCAAATGACAGGATCAACGTCCAGACCAAAATCAAGCGCAGGCGCGCTATGTGTGATCCAGCCGACAGAGATGATGTCGATCCCAGTGGCGGCAACCTGACCGATCGTGTGCGCCGAGATTCCGCCTGACGCCTCGGTGATGACACGTCCCTCCGCCCGGTTGACGGCTAGCTCCAGATCCGCGGGCGTCATGTTGTCGAGGAGCACCGCATCGGCTCCGGCGGAGAGTGCCTCATCGAGCTGCGCGAGGGTGTCCACCTCGACCTCCACCTTCACCATGTGCCCCTGCGTCGCACGGATCTTGGCGATCGCCGCAGTCACCCCCCCAGCCAGCACCAGGTGATTGTCCTTGATGAGCACACCGTCGTAGAGACCAAAACGGTGATTCCAGCCTCCACCCACTCGCACCGCGTATTTCTCCAGTGCGCGTAGACCCGGGGTTGTTTTCCGGGTGCAGACGACGCGCGCGGTCCCCTTGGTTGCCACCACCGTCACGAGGTCTCGGGTGGCAGTCGCAACCCCCGAGAGATGGCTCAACAGGTTGAGCGCCGTGCGTTCTGCGGTCAACACCGTCTGGGCCGCACCGGCGACGATAGCCACGACAGTCCCAGCTTCGACATCTGCTCCATCGTCGTTCTCGATCGTAACCGTCACGGAACCCACTGCATCGAACGCCCACAACGCGCAACGCAGGCCACACACGCGGCCAGGACCGCGAGCCACGATCCGACCCTTGGCCGTGGTCTGTTCCGGTATGAGGGCTTTGGTCGTGACATCACCGGCCACACCCAGGTCGAGCGCGAGCTCGCGTCGTAAGAGCTCGTCGTAGTGCATCCGCGATGGAAGGGGGACGACACGCTCGGTTCGGAAGCCGGTCATGACTTGGTCAGCAGACACACGTTGAGTGGGGATGTCTCCAAGACACCCAGGAGTCCACCGACCCGCTTCCGGTCAAAGCACGGCGGGAGTTGGCCTGCGGTCATCGTCACTTGTGTCAACGCGCAGCCGACCGCTCACTCGTGCCCCGCCCGATCTCAAGCATTCGCTCGACGGCGACCCGGGCCCGATCGGACACCTCGGGCGCGACCACCACCTCATGCTGCATCTGCTCAAGAGCGGTCCGGATCTTCGGTAAGGTGATCTGTTTCATGTGAGGGCAGAGATTACAGGGGCGGATGAACTCGACCTCCGGATGCGCCACCGCCACGTTGTCGCTCATCGAACACTCGGTGACGAGCATCACGCGCTCGGGGTGATATGTATCCACCTGATGGAGCAGACCAGCGGTAGACCCGACATAGTCCGACTCGGCGAGCACGTCTGGTGGACATTCCGGATGGGCGTAGATCTGGATGCCCGGGTAGGTGGCCCGGTACTGACGAAGGTCCTCGGCCCGGAAGCGCTCGTGCACCTCACAGTGCCCATGCCACAGGATGACGTCGACACCGGTCTGACGAGCCACATAGCGACCCAGATACTCGTCTGGAAGAAAAATGACCTGGTCAGCGCCGAGTGACTCAACAACGTCGACGGCATTCGAGGAGGTGCAACAAATCTCCGAAGCCGCCTTCACCGCGGCTGACGTATTGACATACGTGACGACAGGCGCACCCGGGTAGCGCTCTCGGAGGAGCTGAACGTCGGCCGCGGTAATCGAAGACGCCAGCGAGCAGCCCGCCTCGAGATCAGGGATCAACACCTTCTTCGTCGGAGACAGGATCTTGGCGGTCTCGGCCATAAAATGGACGCCACAGACGACGATGACCTCTGCGTCGGTCTCGGCCGCTTGTCGAGCCAAGGCTAACGAGTCGCCACACAGGTCGGCCACACCGTGAAAAATCTCCGGTGTCTGATAGTTGTGTGCGAGCACGACGGCGTCACGTTCTCGTTTCAAGCGGTGGATGGCGTCCACGTGGGGTGCGTGAACTGGCCACTCAATATCCGGAATGACGGATCGGAGACGCTGGTAGACCGGGGCGGTTCGCCGGGCAACCTCCTCGGAGTACTCGAGTGAGATAGGGGTCATGTCAGCAGGCATATCGCATTTATATTTATGCTCATTATGAGAATTACCGTGCGAAGTGTAAGCTGAAAGCTCACGGTGTGTCAAATTAGTCGCCCGACTGACTTCAGTGTTGTCTCGTAGGTCTGCAGCCCCGAGCCACGGCCACTGGGGCGCAACGGAGCCTTCGCCGCTAGGGTTGACCTGGGAGTCCCGGAAGACCGAGACCGGGCGCGGGGCGCTCATGCATGACCTCCCGTCGAAACCGAAAGAGCTCGGCCGGGCGGCCCCCGGTGGCCGACTCAAGCCGTCCGGTACCCTCGACGAGGGCTCCGCGCTCGACGAGCCGTCGGAAGTTCTGCTTGTGAAGACGGACCCCGGTAAGAGTCTCAACCGTCCGCTGCAACTGGAAAAGCGTGAAGGTTTCAGGCAGAAGCTCGAAGACCAACGGGCGATACTTGAGTTTTCCGCGGAGTCGCCCCAGAGCGGTGGCGAGAATTCTTCGATGATCGTGGGCGAGGGTCACCCCAAAGCCAAGATGACGTTCTGACGATACGCTGCGGGACGACAGCCGATCTCGGGACGACTCCGACACCAACGCCGCCTCATAGAGCAGCTCATACCGATCGAGCACCCGCTCGTTGTCCCATGGGGCGCCCCCGGACCCAAACGTGATGGCGACTCGGCCTTGACGCGCCCGACGACGGTCACCCACTGGAGCCGCGT
>JAYZGM010000249.1:0-11713 GCA_036336225.1 Acidobacteriota bacterium
CATCCCCAAGCTGAAAGGGGCCCGTGCCGAAGGCATCGTCGAGTACCCGCTGAACAAGATCGTGCTGTGAGGTCCGGTGATGCGCATCATTGACTCGTCGAATCGTCGGGCGCTGTCTCGACTCGTGGACCGTCGTCAAGAAGAGGACGCGACGCTGACCCGGCGAGTCGCCCGCATCGTCCGAGCGGTCCGGCGGTCCGGCGATCCCGCGTTACTGCGATACGCCCGACGCTTCGATGACTTGACTGACTCTCCAGAAGTCCCCGCCGAGGCGCTACAGACCGGTCTTCGAACGATCTCACCCGAGCTACGGGCAGCCCTTCGGACGTCGGCGGCACATATTCGCCGTATTGCCCGTCGACAACGCCCACGCGCGTGGCGCACGACGGTGGCGCCGGGGGTCACCATCGAACAACGAGTCACGCCCCTCCGGCGCGTCGGGTGTTACGTACCGGCGGGACGTTACCCGTTGCCATCCTCGCTGCTTATGACCGCCCTTCCGGCCAAGGTGGTCGGGGTGCCGGAGGTTATCGTCGTCTGCCCACACCCGGACGCCACCATCCTCGCCGCCGCGGCCATCGCGGGCGCCCCACAGGTATTTCGACTGGGTGGCGCGCACGCGATCGCCGCCCTGGCCTATGGAACCGATACCGTTCCCAAAGTGGACAAGATCGTCGGCCCGGGGAGCGCCTATGTCGCCGCGGCCAAAGCACTCGTTTCGGTGGACTGCCCCATCGACTTTTTTGCCGGCCCGACCGAGATCGTCATCATCGCAACCAGTGGCAACCCCTCCTGGATCGCCGCCGATCTGATCGCACAAGCCGAACATGATCCGGACGCTCGGGCCATTCTTCTGACCACCCGGAAAAGCCTCGCCACCCGCGTCGCGGCACGGGTGGCGGCGCAGACGCCGGCGAATGGTCCGGCTCGTGCATCGCTCCGCCGTCATGGGGTCATCGTGGTGACCACCTCCAAAGATGAAGCGATTGAACTCGCAAACGCGATCGCACCCGAGCACCTCGTGTGTGACCATGAGAATATCGCCGCGCGCACCACGCGGGCCGGCACAGTGTTTGTGGGCCCATACGGCGCCCAGGCGGCGGGTGACTACGCGACCGGGTCTAACCACGTGCTTCCGACCGGCGGGGCCGCCCGGTTTCGTGGTGGCCTCAGCGCGTCAGACTTTGTCCACGTCCACAGCGTGCAACGCATCACCGAACCCGGGCTAAAGAGTTTGGCTCCGACGATTTTTCCCCTCGCTGACGCCGAAGGCCTCTCGGCACACGCCGAGTCGGTGCGGGTCCGATTGCGACGACCCCTCACGCGGCATCCGGCCCAGCGCAGCGACCGGACACGACAATGAGACGTGCCCTCATCGAACGACGGACGACCGAAACCCAGATCGTTATACGACTCGGGCTGGAGGGACGTGGCCGCTACGCGATCAGCACCGGGATCCGTTTTCTCGACCATATGCTCGAGCTGGTGGCACGACACGGCGTCTTTGATCTGAAGATCACCGCGACGGGCGACCTAGACGTCGACCAGCATCACACGGTCGAGGATGTAGGTATCGCGTTGGGAGAAGCCGTGGCCAAGGCGATCGGGACTCGTCGCGGTATCAACCGAGCCGGGTATTTCGTCATGCCGATGGACGAGACCTTGGCGGTGGCTGCCATCGACCTGAGCGGTCGACCCCATGCCGTAGTCGACCTGCGGCTCCGCGTGCAACGGGTGGGCGACTTACAATCGGAGCTGATCACGGACTTCTTCGAGGGATTCGCCCAGGGCGCACGGGCCAACATCCATCTCAAAGTGTTGTATGGACGCTCGAGCCACCACCAGGTCGAGGCCCTCTACAAGGCGTTTGCTCGAGCCCTGCGGGTCGCCTGTGACAAGGACCCTCGACTGGCGACACAGCTACCGAGCACCAAGGGGCTATTGTGATCGCACTTCTCGACTATGGCGCCGGCAACTTAACATCCGTGCGTAAGGCTCTGGCACACCTCGGAGCGCCGGTGACCACGCCTCCGTCAGCAGCTCAGCTCGCGGACGCATCCGGGCTAGTCGTCCCGGGTGTCGGCCACTTCGAGGTCACCGCCACACTCGGCCCGGACTGGCGTGATGCGATCTTGAGCTATGTATCGAGTGGTCGTCCACTACTCGGTATCTGTGTCGGCATGCAGTGGCTCTTCGACGGGAGCGCCGAGGCCCCCGGTCATCCCGGACTCGGGCTGATCCCCGGCACCTGTCAACTCTTGACCAACGACCCGGAATCAACGCCCACGGGCACCATCAGCGGGGACACTGGCACCACCCGATTCAAGGTGCCGCACGTGGGGTGGAACGCACTGCACCGACAGGGAGAATCTTGGCTCCTTGACGGGATCAACGAGGGTGACCAGGTGTATTTCACTCACTCCTACGCCGCACCATTGACCGACCGGTGTGTCGGTTCGACGTGCTACGGAACGGAATTCGCGGCCGCGGTGGAATACGGCCCGGTCGGGGGGGTGCAATTCCACCCGGAGAAGTCTTCGGACGTGGGTCTCAAGATCCTGCGGAACTTCCTTTGCCGGGTACCCTAACGATGCTATCGAAACGGATCATTGCCTGCCTCGACGTACGTGACGGTGCCGTGGTGAAAGGCATCAACTTCGAGGGGTTGAAACGGGCCGGGGACCCGGCGACACTCGCCGCCCGCTACAACCGCGAAGGAATCGATGAGGTTGTGATTCTCGATGTCACGGCCACTATCGAGAAACGAAAAGCGCTGACAGAGACAATTCAGGCGGTGGCCCGTGAGATCTTCTTACCCCTGTGCGTAGGTGGGGGGATCCGCGGTGAAGACCACGCGGAAGCCGCGATCGACGCCGGCGCCGACAAGGTGGGGATCAACACCGCGGCGCTCGCCCAACCGGAACTCATCACCGCGCTGGCCAAACGCTACGGCAGCCAGGCCGTCATCGTGGCCATTGACGCCAAACGGGAAGATGGGCATTTCAAGATCTATGTGCGCAGCGGCCAGCAAGGCACCGACCACGATGCCGTGGAGTGGGCGCGCCAGGCCGCAGATCGGGGCGCGGGTGAGATCTTGCTGACCTCCATCGATCGAGACGGGACAAAACAGGGGTTCGACTGCGAGCTGACCGCAGCCGTGTCGAACGCGGTCCCGATCCCCGTAATTGCCTCAGGCGGCGCCGGTACCTTCGACCATTTTGTGGACGTCTTCAGGACAGGGCGGGCGGACGCAGCGCTGGCCGCGTCCATCTTCCACTACGCGGAACATGCAGTAGAGGACCTCAAGACCCATCTCCACACCCACGGGGTCCCAGTACGCCTCCCCCGGGCCGAGCGCTCGGCACATGCTGATTCCATCGATTGATCTCAAGAACGGTCGGGTCGTGCA
The DNA here is from genome assembly GCA_036336225.1 of Acidobacteriota bacterium. GTDB lineage: Bacteria > Acidobacteriota > Vicinamibacteria > Vicinamibacterales > UBA8438 > JAJEEA01. Next base: position 3,410 of record JAYZGM010000249.1, read on the forward strand.
GCTCGTTCAGGGCGATCGTCTCGCCATTGAGAGTGACGACCTTGAGGGCTGGATCACCAGATTCGCCCACTTTCGGAAGGTTCAGCTCATCGACCTGGACGCTGCGATGGGGTCCGGTACCAACGACGCACTCGTGCGTCTGGTGGCTCCCCGCCTACCATGTCGGGTGGGCGGTGGTATCCGAACCCTCGACCGCGCGCGAGAGGTCCTCGACTACGGCGCGTCGGCCGTTATCGTCAGCTCTGCGCTCTTCGCAAACGGGCAACCTGACCTCGAGTTCGCGAGGTCACTGGCTGAGACCGTTGGCCGGGACCGGGTTATTGCCGCAGTCGACAGCAAAGACGGCCGGGTGGTCATTCGCGGCTGGAGGGAATCGGTCGCGGTAACGGCGGTGGAAGCGGCACAGGCCCTCGAACCATTCTGTGGGGAGTTCCTCTACACGCATGTGGACCGAGAAGGACTGATGCGAGGGACCGATATGGCGGCGGTCCACGCCGTGGCTGCCGCGACCTCGCGACCGGTGACCGCAGCCGGTGGAATCACGACCCGCGAGGAGATCGACGCCCTCGACGCGGCTGGAATCGATGCCGTGGTCGGGATGGCGATCTATAGCGGCACGTTGGCGCTGGACCCAGCCCCAACCCGGTCGTGAAAGTCTGGCTCATATGACCCAACACTGGGATCCTGAGACCTACGCGACCCACGCGCGGTTTGTGTCCGACCTGGGCGCGCCGGTCGTCGACCTCCTGGAACCGCAGCCTGGCGAGCGCATCCTGGACCTTGGGTGTGGCGACGGCGCGCTGACAGAACGATTCAGGAACGCCGGATGCACGGTGGTCGCGGTTGACAGTAGCCCCGAGCAGATCTGGGCCGCGCTTGAACGTGGTCTCGATGCCCGCGTTATCGACGCGTGTGCGCTCGACTTCGACACGGAGTTTGACGCCGTGTTTAGCAACGCCGTATTGCACTGGATCCGCGATGCCGATTCGGTCCTCGACGGCGTGTGGAGAGCGCTGAAACCTGGTGGCCGCTTTGTGGCGGAGTGTGGCGGCGCTGGCTGTGTAGCCTCCATTCGTGACGCATTCACCACAGCGCTCGGTTCCCTCGGTATCGATGCACGCACGGTGGACCCCTGGTATTTTCCGACCGCCGACGACTACCGCACCCGTCTAGAAGCTCGCGGCTTCACGGTCCGCTCAATCCAGCGATTCCCCCGCCCGACCCCCCTCCCGGGCGATATCGTGCACTGGCTTGAGTTGTTTGCGCAGCCGTTTCTGAACGCCGTGTCCACTACAGATCGGTCTCGGCTTCAGGACGACGTGCGGGCTCAGCTCGTGCCCCGGATCCAGCAAGCGGACGGGATCTGGGTTGTCGACTACGTACGTCTGCGATTCGCGGCGAACCGTCCGCGCTAGAAGCCTCGCGGCAGCGTGATGGCCGCAGGAGACGGGACCGTCCAGACTCATGACGGGACATACGGGCAGCCACACGCTCTGGACCCTCGTGGGGATAGCGGTGCGGGTCTTTTACCGCATCGAACGGACAGGTCCCTCACTGCCAGATGGCCCGCTTCTCTTGGTGGCCAATCACCCCAACACACTACTCGACCCCGCCGTTATCCAGACAACGACCGAGCGTCCGATTCGATTCCTGGCCAAATCGACCCTCTTCGAACGACACATCCTGAGCCCGCTGATTCGACGGTCGGGGGCGATCCCTGTCTATCGTCGGATGGACGCGGGTGTCGATACCTCGCGCAATGCGGAAATGTTTGCCGCGGTCGAGCAATCGTTGACCAACGGGCACGCAATCTGTCTGTTTCCGGAAGGGATCAGCCATCTGAGTGGTCATCTTGAGCCCCTACGCACCGGCGCCGCACGAATGGCGCTTGGCAGTGCGGCCAACGGGCAGTCTGTGTCGATCGTCCCGGTCGGTCTCAATTTCGACCGCTTACCGATGTTCCGTTCACGGGTCACCGCGGTGTTTGGGCGACCGTTTTCGGCCGAGGACCTCGTCACGAGCTACCGCAAGGATCCACCAGCCGCAGCCCAGGCGCTCACCGATCGGATTGCCAGACGACTCCGCACGCTCCTCATCGAGGCTGATCCCAAGAGAGACCTCCAGCTCGTCGACCGGATCGACCGTTTGTACTCCAGCGCGCGGGGTGTCTCTCGAGCCGGCTCGGACCGCGTCGGGAGACGTCGTCTGATCGCGTACGGTATCGAACGTCTCCGTCGGGACGAACCCGTCCAATACGAAGAAATCTTGGACGAGCTTCACCGATACGACACACAACTCCAGAGGCTCGGTCTTCGCGAAAGCGACCTGGACCGGCGGATGCCCGCCCGTGAGGTCGTGGCGTTTGGGCTACGGGAGGGGAGTCGAGCCTTGGTGCTGGGCCCACTGGCGTTGCTGGGATTCGTCTGCTTCGCGGCGCCCTACTATCTAACCTGGGGCATCAGCCGTCAGGCGCCTGACTTGCAAAGCCGCGCCGCCTGGCAGGTCGTGGCCGGCACGCTGGTCTATGGGGTGTGGATCGCCGGGCTGGCCACGCTGGGTGGCGTGACGTCCGGACGTGCGACCGGTGTCGCCCTGGCTGGCGGGCTCTGTGTCCTCGCCTTTGTGGGGCTCACCGCGTTTGAACGTGAAGCAGCCGTCATCAAACTCGTGCGTGCATTTCTCGCTACACGACAGACACCGCTGCGGGCTCGCGCCTCACTTAGACGCCAGCGAGCCGCGCTCGCAACCGTGCTCGACCGCGTCAAGGAATGGCTTGACGAGCAAGAACCGGCGACAGGACCGTCGGCTGACAGACCCGTCCGTCGGATCATCAAGAGCAGGAGCTACTGAATCCCGAGCTTGTCGGCCAAATCGTTAAAGTCGGTCGCGACGACATCAAAATCCGGGTCGGGTGTCGTATCGACCTCTCGGTCAGGTCCGTATTCCCCCGGTCGCGGGACAAACGCGGTCCTGAGCCCAAGCGCACCGGCCGCACGCAGGTCCCCCTTGTGCGCGGCTACCATCATCACCTGTTCGGGTTGGAGCCCCAGGAGATCAGCAGCCGTAAGATAGACCTCTGGGTCTGGCTTGTAATGCCGGGCCAGCTCTGAGGACAGGACCGCATCCCACGGCAAGCCACTGTGCTTGGCCATGTTGACGAGGAGTGCCACATTCCCGTTAGACAGCGTCGCCAAAACATAGCCCGTACGCAGACGCGTGAGCCCCGAGACCGAGTCCGGCCACGGCTGAAGTCGATGCCACACACGATTCAGGTGATCCCGCCGTGCGTCATCGAGCGCGGTTAGCCCGTACTCCGGGAGCAGATCATCGAGAATCATGCGGTGCAAATCGTCGATCCGGGTCCACGGGAGCTCACCGTTGCGGACACGCCTCATAGCTGGGCCATACCCTCCGCGCCATGCGTCGGCAAAGGCGGGCCAGTCAACGTCGATCCCGGTTTCCGCGGTGAGGTGTTGTCCCTCTTCAATGATAGAGGTTCGCCAATCGACGACGGTTCCGAACACGTCAAAGGTGAGGGCGCGAACCGACCCGAGGCGGTCTTCCGCCGACTGGGCGCTCCCACCGGTGTCGAGCATCGTCAAGACCACCCCCACGACAAAGACCGGCGCCAGCCGGCGCCAGCCTCTTGAGGACACAACCGACGGTGGATCAGTCATAGTCACGGTAGGTTACTCCACTACTGATGGTGCACTCGAGGCGTTAATGATACGTGCAAGTCTGGCCGGCGACGAAATTCCCGGTGTCTACGGTCGCCCCCATCCGAGCCGCGGGTAGCATCTCTTCGAGGACCCCTGATAGAGTCCATAGGGTGGGTGCGCCATCCATCCCCGGATTCCGCTCGTAGAACGACATGAGGGCCTCTCTGGACGTATCGAAGCCCGTGTGGCGAACACGGGGTGCCGCCACGGTCCAGCAGCCCGGGGTCAAATCTCTGCGTTGCACCGAGAAGGGGCGATGAACCTGGCTGACAAGGCGAGCCGCCGGAGCATACCGGCAAGTCTTCGACGAAAAATCAACGGAGCTCAGGCGGAAGTCAGCGCCCCTCGCATGCAGCGGGACTTTTGCCACCAGCCGTTAGAAGGTCCAACGACTACGACGAATGTTGCTCGGGGCGCTCTTCCTCCGCACAACACCTGCCTGAAACGATGACCTGGTGGTCGACCGAGACTATGCAGCGGATGGCCGACGGTGACGCGGAGGCGTTGGCCTCGGTCTATGACCATCACATCCGGACGGTCTATGGCTTGGCGATGCGGATACTGCAGAACCAGGGTGATGCGGAAGACGTCGTGCAAGAGGTATTCGCTCAGGCTTGGTCCCAGGCCAAGCGCTATGACGGGACACGTGGATCTGTCGCGTCATGGTTGCTGACGATCACACGGAGCCGCACCATCGACCGACTCCGTTCTCGGCGAACCAAGCCTGAGTTGAACCCGGCGGGCGGAGACGATGCGGTCGTGGAGCTCCCGGATCCCGCGGGCGGGGCAGAGCGCAACCTGCTCACGGCCGAATCGGTCTCCGCGCTTCGGACCGCGTTACACGCGTTGCCCCTGTTACAACGGGTCGCCATCGAACTGGCATACTTCGAGGGATTGACCCAGGCCCAGATTGCGGAGCGGCTGGAACAACCACTCGGCACGGTCAAGACCCGTATTCGAACAGGTCTGCTGAAACTCCGCGAGACCTTGACCGCATGAACGAGCCGCAGCATCACGTGTTTGACGGCCTCGCGGCGCTGTATGCGTCAGGTGCGCTCAGCGAAGATGAGTGCCGCGACTTCGAGGCGCATCTCGAGATGTGCGTGGATTGCGTCACCGAAGTCAAGTCATTGCTGCCGGTGACCCAAAACCTGCTTCACGTGGCCCTCCCACTGGATCCCCCCTCCCAGCTCCGAGAGCGCGTGTTGCAACAGGTCTCCGGCACGTCAGGATCCGGTGCGTCGGACGAACGGTCGATGACGGGGCTCGACACCGACCGGGGGCCGGTCACGGATACAGTGGTCGACACCGGAGAGACACGGCGACCGGGGGCCCTCTTTTGGATGGCAGCGTCACTTCTCATCGCCGTCGCCGGCCTCGGAGGATGGTATACGGCCGACCTCAACCGTCGGATGGCTGGGCTTCAGGACGAGCTCGCCTCGGCGCGTCTGCAGAATGAGCGACTCGAGTTCGAAGCCGCCGCCGCAACCTTTGAGGCGATGCAGCATGAGGAGGTCTTCGACATCGTGACGGGACCGAACGTTCAGCAGCTGTTCCTGACGGGGCAACCGCTGGCACCTCGGGCCACGGGTCGTGCCCTGTGGAATGACGAAGCAGACCTCGTGTTTCTTGCGGGCGGGTTACCGGCGCTGCCAGTTGGGGACATCTACCAGCTGTGGTTTGTCACGCCGGATGCGCTGATCAGCGCCGCCTTGCTCGGACCTGACTCGGATGGCGCCGCCACGCTCACCCTGGCCATCCCGAACACCGTCGTCATGCCAACCGCGATGGCGATCACGATCGAACCGGAGGGTGGCGTCCCGGCACCCAGCGGTGATGTCTACCTCTTGGGACAACCGACCAACTGACACATCGACGGAGGTAGCCGCTACTGCCCTCCGAGACTCAGCAAGTTGGCCAACAGTTGATAGGCACCGGTCGTCCCGGCCGGGAGTTGTCGCCATAGACCCAGCCCGACATAGACCCAGCGGCCGGCGCCATAGCGGGCTTCCACAAGTGCGCCGCGTTGGAGCCCAGAATTCGAAGGAAACGGGTCACGCAACTCAACCAGATCCGTGTAGGCGGGATCCTTGTCGCCAAGAAAATAGAGTCCGCGCTCCTGAACCCAATCATCCCAGGTGCGGTCCGTCACCACATTCGGAACCCCGAAGAGCTGGTGGTCTGGCGCCAGCAAGGTAATCGGGGCGTGCTCGTCGGTCACTCGCCCCCGACTCACGCGGGCGGGATAGGGACCGTATTGCGCCTCGTTGAACTCGAACTTGTTGTATTGGACGATGAGGGTACCGCCGGTCTCAACATAGTCGAGCAACCGGTCGTTGTTCGCGCGAAGCACGTCGTTCCGCTCGTAAGCACGGACCCCGGTCACAATGACGTCGAAGTCGGTGAGATCGCCGTAGGCCAGCTGGTCGGCTGTCAACGATTCGACCTCAGCCCCGAGCTGCTCGATCGCGGGTGGCACAGCATCGCCCACGCCATCAACATAGCCGACCCTCAAACCAGGCTCGAGTGAAACGTCGATGACCTTGAATGCCGCGACCGACGCAAAGACGAGGTGACGGCGACCGATGTGAGGGTACTCGACGACTCGATATCCCTGATCGTATGTCGCTCCGTCGGACTCGAAGCGCGCGCCAATTTGATACTGGCCGGCCGCCACACCGACCCCGGGCCGGACGACAAACCGGGCAGTCCTCACTTCGTCCTCGCGGCTGAACTGAACCGAGACTTCGTCGGGTGTCTGCTCCCAACTATCCGGGAGATCTAACCGGACGGTCCCAGTCGCCGACTCGCGCCCCCCATTACGCACGGCCACTCTCACCTCACGCTCCGAGGCGGCTCCCAGTGGTGCGATCGTGATTGCTGGTGTCACTTCCACCGCGAACCTCGGCACCACATGGAGCTCCATGTGCTTTTCACCCGCAATCACGTCGCCGCCGTTTCTGAACGTGATCGGTCGTTCAATCGTGATCTGACCCGAGCCGAAGTCGATCTCGAAGCTCGCGCGAAACGGCGTCGGTCGAAACGGCACCCCGAACGGCACGTCTGTGTCGAACTGATAGCGAGCAGCGTCGGGTAAGCGTTCCCAGTGAATGTCCGTATAGGACGCCGTCTCCGGCACGCGCAGCTGGGATTCACACTGATAGACCCCACCAGCCACCATCACGTCAGCCCCACACGTGAGACGCTGACCGGCCAGCCCCGTGAACCGTACCTGTCCGACCTCCGCCGCCGTTTCGCCAAAGTTGGCGGCTTGAGCGAACACCGTGATCGGTTGATCCGGGGTCACGACACCGTCGTCCGTGAAGACATCCAGTCGAATCCCATGCGCGAGCAAAACGGCCTCTTCATACTGAGACTCCTTCCGCGCCAAACGGAAATCAAGCTCGTAGACGGACTCTTCAGGGAGACCGAGGGTTCCAAGTGTGCCTCTGAGGGTGCGCACCGTACCCAGTCCTGCCAGCAACGCCGCTCGTTGCGCATCCACGGCGCCACGCTCGAACGCCGTGAGCGCCGTCGCCCCATGACGCGACAACGCGCCGAGACCGACGCTAAGATCGCGGGGCGGTTGGCCACCGGCGAAACGGATAAGCCCCTCAATCGTGGTATCGACACCGGAGAAGAGACTCTGCTCATCCCCCTCCATTCCCCTCGGAATCGTTGTCTCCACCAAGCGATACCGAGAGGAGGCCGGACCGGGGAGACTCACGATCGGAGACATCCCCTGGCACTTGTGCATACTCCGAGCATGGCTGCCAATTTGCGCGTATGTTCGACCAAGTAGCGGGTCAAATCGTCCGAGGTTAACGTCAACCACCGTCTCGACCGCGCCCGCTCGATCGATCCGACCGGGACCACCCCGTCCGCCCCCCCCGATGAAGAAGGGGAACCCAGCGCTGAAATAGAACTTACGGGGTTGCCACGGGCGAAGACCGTCGGCGAGCTGCTCAGGGAATCGGGTGGGATCGGCTGCGGCCGCATACGCTTCACGACCCAGGATGGCCGACGCCTGGTGATGTTGCCCACCACCCTCTCCGTCCGGGCTCAATCCCGTGATGACATCGGGGCGAATCGTGCGAATCAAGCGGACGAAATCGCCCAAGATTATCTCGCGATCCCATTTATCAAAGGTTTCTTCGCGACTAAACGAATATCCAAAATCGACCGCGCGCGTGAAGTATTGCTCTGCCCCGTCGAGACGGTGAGCGGCCAGTAACTCCTCGGTCCGCAACACGGCCAACGCATCAAACAGCTCGGGCCCGATCTCGTTCTGACCACCATCGCCCCGCGTAGCGGTCACGAGCGTTGTGCGAATACCCTCACCATGGCTGAGCTTCGCCAGGAGCGCGTTGTTCTCATCGTCAGGATGGGCCGTCGCCATCATGAATGTGCCGGTGTTATTGATCTGGCGTAACAGCAACCCTAGCGCCACCCGTCCGCCTCCCCGCTCGACGGGCTGAGCCTCCAGAGGTGGCAGACCGGACTCGGCCACGAGGAGACACAGCATTCCGGTCAACAGCCGCACACGCAAAACTTTCATGATGGTCCGAGTATACCCGGTGATGAC
>JAYZGM010000250.1:0-7103 GCA_036336225.1 Acidobacteriota bacterium
GACGAGCTGGCCCCTCGCTTGCTAGACAGAGTCTCTGCAAGATAGACGGCTCAGGTGCTGCCGCGACTCCAACCCTCACGAGACGGAACGCGGACGCGCTCACGCGGGGCATTGCAGGAGAGTGAGATGAAGCTGATCAGCACCATCATCAAGCCACACATGCTTGACGACGTCCGAGACGGGCTCGCCAAAGCCGGCGTCCAGGGGCTTACGGTCACCGAGATCAAGGGTTTTGGACGTCAGAAGGGACATACCGAAATCTACCGGGGCGCGGAATACACGGTGGACTTTGTCCCTAAAGTGAAGATCGAGGCCATCGTCAACGACGAGCTCGTCGAAGCGGCCAGTAACGCCATCACGCAGGCAGCCCGAACCGGGGCAATCGGCGACGGGAAGGTGTTTATCAGCGACATTGGACAGGCTGTCCGAATCAGAACTGGGGAAATCGGCGACGAGGCCCTGTAGCACCGAAGGCACCCCCTCCAGACAGAAAAGAGAGGACCCATAACAAAGACGCTGCCGCGACACGGCTGCTGGGACTCACCCTCGTGCCCACGGAGGCTTTCACCCCAGGAAATGTTCACGGCGAACAACACCCGGATGCTCGGCGCCACTTTCCTGGTGCTCATTATGTAACTTCGCGTCGACGCCAACACGATCGCGCCGGCGGGCGGCACCTATACCGTATGGTGCTGAGCGGATCGCTGGCCGGCCTTGTGGGTATCACCGCGGGAGCCGACACGGCGAGCGTAAACTCGGCGTCATCATCGGCTTCATCGTGGTCCGCGCGGTGCTGCTGATCGACCACGCAAGATTGACGACCCGGTCCACGCCATTTCGGTCCATCTGGTGTGCGGGATTTGGGCACACTCGCGGGCGGCATCGTCAACGCAAATCCAACGCATTCCTTCTTGACCCGGCTCATAGGCGGGCTCGCATACGGTGTGTTCTACCTCGCCGGAGCGTTCGCTATTTTCTTTGACATCAAGACCACCCCGGGATTGCGAGTGGACAAGGAAGAGAAGCGACTCGAGATCGATGTCAGTCAACACGGCCTGGAGGCCGACGGCGGACTCCAGGTCACACATAACCAGACAGCTAAATGCTGAATATTGATGCGGGTCTGCCGCTCCCGTAGCTCGCGGTCGGCAGACGCAACCTACGGGTTCGCCCGGGTCGTGGCCGAGCACGAGGGCTTCTCTGGCACGACCGCGGGCTTCGAGAGCGACTTCACGGGAAACAACGGAAGGATCGGCTACGGCTTCTCGGCCACCGAGTTGGACATCACGATCTCAGGAACCATCAATGACTCCGATCTGTCTGGTCTATTAAACGGCGACGGAAACTCGACGACTGGACAGACGCTGATATTCACTATCGGTAAGACCTTCGCGTTGAATTAGACGATTCAAGGGCACGCCCCGACGCGGGCACACACGTCAACCTTCGTGTTGGCTAAAACCCAGACGGGCCTCGGTGCCAACGTCAAGTGACACTGGGCGCCCGTCGGACTACGTCGGCGCTCGTGAACGTCTGGTAATATGTGCCGTTCACGAGCGGACGGGAGACGTCACAATGGTGTGTAAACAACAACTGTCGCACTGGGGCCCTGCCGGGGGAGGCAGGGCTCGACGACGACATATTGTCTACCCCGAGCTGGTCGTCGCCGCGCTCATATTTGCGCTGAGTCTGACCGCAACCAACACCCAAGCACAGCCAAACCCGGGTGACGTTGCCGTGTCGACTGGGGTGGCCTTCAGCCGCGCGTATCTCTTTCGCGGAATCGCGCACGAGCGATCGGGGGGCGTCCTCCAGCCCTATTTTGACCTCGCGTTTCATGTATTCGAAGCGCCAGAAGGGCTCGAACTGTGACCTTCCCCTTTGGTCAGTGGAACAGCCTGCACACGGGACCACGCGGCAGCGCTGGGTCTGCGGCCAACGTTGCGCCCTGGCATGAATCCGATTTCTACGAAGCGTTGAGTTTTGACGTGGAAAATTGGGAGCTTGGAATCGGGTACACGTCGTATCTCAGCCCCAACGACTCGTTCGGGACAGTGCAGGATCTTGGGCTCAGTCTTCACATCGACGATAGCGCGATGCTCGGTGGATTCTCACTCTCGCCACATCCGTTGTTCGCGATAGAGGTCGATGGACAGGCCGATAGGGGGCTCGCGAGGGCGTTTATGTGGAGCTGGGCGTGGAACCCGGTATCCCGCTTGCCGCGGTTTCGGTCACAGTCCCACTTACCCTCGGGGTCAGCCTCACGGACTACTACGTGGCCCCGCCGGGGAACGACAGGGTGTTCGGCTATCTCGACCTTGGTCTGGTGGGCACGGTGCCGATCCCGATGCGGCCAGCAGTTGGCTCATGGGAGGTCAGCGGCGGCATGCCCATGATGTCACTGGGCGGCACGCTGAGCACGTTCAACGGCGGCGACGACCTCCAGGTCGTCGGCCCCTTCGGTTTCAACATCGGGTACTAGTGTCCTGTCACATCTACCAAGGGCAACATGCGCGCGATTGAAGCACGTCTGCTGGCCCTTGCGGACACGGTGGTCCCCGATTAGCCGTAGCCCGAACCGTGGTCGGCGTGCTCCCTCGATCGTTCTCGACGGGGCTATCAACGCCTGAGGCCATGCCGTCTCGGTCTGGTGGCCGTTCTCCTGGCGGGAGACTAGTGCCTGCTGCACGAACACGACTCGGGGCGTAGAGCGGGTTCTCAAGGATCTCCGCGCCGCGGCCACCAGGTTGGGGGCGAAGCTCCGTCTAAGGATTATGACTGGTAAGTCTGCCGCCGAGACCATGGCCTTTGCGGAGACGCTCCGCGCTGCGCGCGAAGACTATGAGTCCGCGATCCGCCAAACCCAGGGCGGCCGCGAGGCCGCGCATCTCTACTCCACCGCGATCGACGGTCTGCTGGGTCGTATCCTGGCTGAAAGTGACGGGACCTCTATCACCCCGGTCGCCCTGATCGCCCTGGGTGGTTACGGTCGGCGGCATCTCTGTCTCTACTCCGACATCGATCTGCTGATTCTGTTCCGGGGCCCGATCGCGGCGACCGAAGAGCGGCTCGTCAAGGCACTTCTCCACCCGCTGTGGGACCTCAATCTTGAGGTCGGTCATCAAGTGAGCGAGATCGACGAACTGAGTGAGGTTGAAGTCGACAATCCAGAGTTTCTGGTGGCGTCGGCCGACGCCCGCTACGTGGCAGGAGACCGCGACGTATTCGACCAGTTCGGGGCCACCGTGCTCGACATCAGCTCGACCTGGCGCCCGGCGACCGTCCAGGCGTTACAGCGTCTCATCACCGAGCGCCACCGACTCTTCAACACGACGATCTATCAGCTCGAACCAGACATCAAGGAGGCACCTGGCGCACTGCGGGACGTGGGCGCCATCCGGACCCTCGTCAGTCTGACCCAAACAGGCTCCACCCGCGGAGTGCCGAATCTTGCGGGTCGTCTTGATGAAGCCCTCGACGAAGCGGAGGAGTTCTTGCTCCGTATTCGAGCGCTGCTACATCTGGGGAACGGACGCAACCAGAACGCTCTGAATCACGAGCATCAGGAAACGATTGCCAAGCAGCTGGGCTCACCGAGCTCCGAGACCATCGGACAGGTCGAAGCGCTTATGAGCGCGTACTTCCACCATGCACGGATCGTGGGGCGAATACTTCGCACCGCGATCAACGGTGCCTCCCCGACCGCCCCCCCGGAACCATCGCGTCCGGTTGGAGACAACCTCGAACAGACCCACGAGGGCGTGAGCTTCGCCGATACGGTCCGGGCATCGCTCCAACCCCGCACCTGGTTGAGCGTATTTCAGATGGCGATCGATAAAGGGTGTCCGGTATCCCCGGACACCCTCGCCTTCATCGAACGGCACGGCGACCGCTATACCAGTGAGGCCTTCTTCCCTGGATCGTCCGAACGCGACCAGCTCTTGCGCTTCCTCAAGCCACAACCGGGACTCTACGAGCGACTATCGGAAATGCACGAAAACGGGCTGCTCGGACGTATGTTCCCCGAGTTTCGCAAGATCTACTGTCGGGTGATCCGTGACTTCTATCACAAGTACACGGTCGACGAGCACACGCTATTGACCATCCGCAACCTCTCGGAGCTGGCCGACCCAAACATCACTGCACGACGCCGTTTCGCCTGCGTGCTGAACGAGCTCGGTCAGCCCGAACTTGTCGTCGTGGCCTTGTTGTTTCACGATGTCGGCAAGTGGACGAACAAGAACCACTCAGAGGAGAGCGTGCGGATGGTGGCCGGTCCACTTAGACGTCTGCGGATCGCCCCCGACGCCATCCGGACCATCGAGTTTCTCATTCGTCATCATCTCGAGATGTCTCAAGCGGCGTTTCGCCGGGACACGGAGGACCCCGAGGTGGCCCGCCAGTTCGCGCGTTTGGTTGGCACCGAAGAACGTCTCAAGATGCTCTGTCTGCTGACGCTGGCCGACATCCAGGCGGTCAGCCGAGAGACCCTCACCCCATGGAAAGAGGAGCTGCTCTGGCGACTGTATGTCGACACCTATAACCATCTGACGCTCGGGTACGGCGACGAGGTCATCGCCCGTAGTGAGCAGAGTGTGACCGAGCTTCGCGCGCGACGCCCACCGGAGATCTCAGAGCGCCAGGTGACCGAGTTTCTCGAGGGTCTTCCCCAGCGGTATTTGCGTCTTGTCGACCCACGGACGATCTACGACCACATCAGGTTGTCGCGCGACCTTGAATCGGACGAGATCAGACTTCATCTCGACCACCAAGACGGCGTCTGGGAACTGAATGTCGTCACCCGGGACCGGCCACGGATCTTCTCCAACATCTGCGGCGTGCTTTCCTACTTCGGTATGGACATTCTGCGGGGACAGGCGATGAGCAATCGGCAACGGGTCGTGCTTGACTTGTTCCGTTTTGTCGACGCCGATCGGTTTCTCGCGCTCAACGAATCCGGTCGATCCGAACTCACGCGCCTTCTCCAGGACGTCGGCACAGGCGCGGTCGAGCTGCAGTCCATGCTCAAGGGGCGCGACGCCGCATCTCGCGCCCAACAACATAAGATTCGTGTCCGAAGCCTAGTGCACTTCGACCATCACTATTCTGATCGATACACCGTGCTCGAGATTGGGGGCGCGAATCAATGGGGCCTACTCCACCGGATCAGTCGGGTCATCTCTGAGCACGGCTGTGACATCGACCTGGTGCTGATCTCCACCGAAGGTGATCGGGCCACCGACGTGTTCCACCTCACGCGTGACGGCGCCAAGCTATCACCGGGGACGGAGCACGGTCTACGTAGCGACCTTGAGGCGGCGTTGGGGATGACTGATGAAAGTCATTAAGGCGGTGGTCAGACCAAACAAGGTGAAAGCGATCAAAGATGCGCTGACCGCCTGCCATGTGGCGGGCATGACGGCGATCGAGGTCCACGGTCATGGGCACCAGCGTGGGCATTCCGCTGTCTACCGCGGTCGTGAGTATGAAGTGAGTTTGCTTCCCAAAATGAAGATCGAAACCGTCGTGCCCGATGACCGCGTGGAAGGTGTGATCGGGGTCATCATGTCGACCACGCAGACCGGGGAGATCGGCGACGGTCGAGTGTTCGTGATCCCGGTCGAAGAAAGTCGAAACATACATGCAGGTGAACGAGATGTTGTGTAACAGGTGGACATACAGGGAGGACAACGGATGACAGCGAACGATGTGATGACAATCATCAAGAACAAAGAAATCTGCGCGGTCGACCTGCGATTTATCGATTTGCCGGGTTTATGGCAGCACTTCTCCATTTCAGCGAAGGAGTTCAGCGCGGACGCGTTTGACGACGGTGTCGGATTCGACGGATCGAGTATCCGCGGATTCCAGGCCATTGAAGAAAGCGACATGCTGTTGTTTCCGGATGCCTCGAGCGCGTTTGTGGACCCGTTCTTCGCCCACCCGACGTTGAACATCATCTGCAATGTCAAGGACCCCATCACGGGCGAGTCGTACTCACGCGATCCTCGGTACGTTGCTCAAAAAGCCGAGTCGTATCTGAAAAGCACTGGCATCGCAGACACGGCCTACTTCGGCCCGGAACCAGAGTTCTTTATCTTTGATGACGTCCGGTTCGACCAGACACATCAGCATGGCTTCTACTACGTAGATGCCGACGAGGGATTCTGGAATTCCGGCCGTGACGAACAGCCAAATCTTGGATACAAGCCTCGCTACAAGGAAGGCTATTTCCCGGTGCCCCCGATGGATAGCCATCAGGATCTCCGAACAGAAATGATGCTGGAGCTTGAGAAAGTGGGGGTCGACATCGAAGTCCATCACCACGAGGTGGGCACGGCGGGCCAGACCGAAATCGACATGCGATTCGACTCCCTCCTCAGCATGGGCGACAAGTTGATGAAATACAAATATGTCGTGAAGAACGTTGGGCGACAACACAACAAAACCGTGACGTTGATGCCGAAGCCGATCTTCCAGGACAACGGGTCTGGGATGCACGTCCACCAGAGTCTCTGGCTCAACGGTAAGAACACGTTTTTTGACGCCGGTGCTGATGAAGGATTGAGCGAGACCGCGAAGTACTACATTGGCGGTATTCTCAAACACGCACCGGCGTTGCTGGCATTCTGCAACCCGACGACCAATTCGTATCGTAGGCTGGTCCCTGGCTATGAGGCACCGATCAATCTGATCTACTCGTTTCGAAACCGGAGCGCCGCGGTCCGGATACCGCAGTACTCGCAAAGCGAGAAGGCCAAGCGGATCGAGACCAGATTCCCAGACCCGACTTGTAACGGGTATCTGGCGTTCAGCGCGTTGCTCATGGCTGGTCTTGACGGGATTCAGAACAAGATCACCCCGTTGGGTCCAGTGAACAAGAACCTCTATGATCTGTCGGCTGAAGAAATAGAAAAAATCCCGAGCACCCCAGGGAGCCTCGAGGAGTCGCTTGATGCACTCCAGGGAGACCACGAGTTTCTGCTCAAGGGTGATGTGTTCACCAAAGACTTGGTGGACACCTGGATCGATTACAAGCGAGGAGAAGTTGACGCCGTTCGCCTACGGCCACACCCATGGGAATTCGCAATGTAGTTCGACAT
>JAYZGM010000251.1:0-6062 GCA_036336225.1 Acidobacteriota bacterium
GGCACTTGAGGTTCTTCGTGCAGCTTCGCACCGATCCCATGACCGACGAACTCTCGAACGACCGCGAACCCGTGCGTTTCCACGTGTTGCTGTACGGCATGGCCGATGTCCGACACATGCCCGCCCGCCCGCGCTTGTTCAATCCCCAGGTCAAGGGCCTCCCGGGTCACACTCAACAGCTCGTCGACGCGATCCGGGATCATCCCAACCGGCACCGTAATCGCCGAATCGCCATAGAACCCGTCCAGCACGACCCCGATGTCGAGGGACACGACGTCACCCTCCACCAACGGGGTTTTATTTGGAATCCCGTGGACGACGGCCTGGTTGACCGACGCACACAGTGTTGATGGATATCCCTGATACCCCTTGAAGGCGGGAACCGCCCCCGCATCGCGGATACGGCGTTCGGCCACCGTGTCGAGCTCAAGCGTGGTTACACCGGGCGCCACCAACTGTCGTAACTCGTTTAGGACGGCGGCCACCAACGAATTGGCACGCCGCATACGTTCCAGCTCAGCGGGGGACTTGCAAATAATCATGCCCCGGCCTCCTCAGGGATCACGGTGCCCGCGGGCAGTCCAGCCAATATGGCATCGACGGCAGCGGACAACGCGGCGCCCACCGCGGTCGGGCTCTGACCGCCATCGACCGCTCGAAACGTGGGGCGACTCGAGTAGTAGTCGACGAGAGGACGAGTGGCTTCCGCGTAGACCCGTAGCCGCTCACGCACCACCGACTCGGTGTCGTCACTCCGGAGGACAAGCTCGCCACCACACTGCTCGCACAGAGCCTTGGCTGTCGGGTCCATGCTGGTCGCGCGACCACACTGTCCACACACCCGCCGCCGCGCAAGTCGTGCCACCAGGGCGTCATCGGGCACGGAGATGTCGACGATAACGAGTGAACCGTGCCCGGTCATGATCTCGTCCAGCGCCGTCGCTTGAGTCACCGTTCGTGGAAACCCATCCAGGACAAATCCCGGCTTCACGTCGTCACGATTCAACCGCTCGCGGACGATGGCAATCATCAACTCGTCATCGACCAAGCCGCCGGCATCCATCGTCGCCTTCGCACGTTGCCCCAGCGCTGTACCGGACTGAACCGCCTCCCTGAGGATGTCTCCGGTCGAGATCTTGGAGACACCATGCCGTTGGGCAAACTCAACGGCTTGCGTACCCTTGCCCGCCCCCGGCGGGCCCAGAACGACAAGGTTGATCGGGGTGTGCACCAGTCAGCTCCAACCTATAAGTCGACCCTTACCCACGCCGTCCCCGAATACGTGTTTTACGCATGAACCCGTCGTAGTGCCGCATGATCAACTGGGACTCAACCTGCTGGACGGTGTCCATCGAGACCCCCACAATGATGAGCAGGGATGTGCCTCCAAAATAGAAGGTCACATTGAGACCGTCGGTGATCCACCGCGGTGTTACGGCGTCAAGCGAATCACCAATAACCGGAATCGCGGCCACGCGGAATCCGACAATCATCAGATCGGGGAGAACCGCAATAACCGCGAGATAGATCGCCCCAACGAGTGTGATCCGCGTCAGGATTGTATCGATGTACTCTGCCGTGCGCTTACCGGGTCGGATACCGGGCACAAACCCACCATACTTCCGCATGTTCTCCGCGACGTCATCGGGATTGAAGATGATCGCGGTATAGAAATAGGCGAAGAACACGATGCCACCCATATACAACAGGTAATAGAGTGGCATGCCGTTGGCGAGCTGAGCGGTGACGTTCTGGGCCCATCCTGTCTGCGGGAACGCCGAGGTGATGGTGGCCGGAAACGCTAACAGCGACGAGGCGAAGATCACCGGAATAACCCCGCCGGTATTGACCTTCAGCGGAATGTGCGTGCTCGTGCCACCGTACATTCGGCGCCCCACGACACGCTTCGCGTACTGGACGGTGATACGGCGTTGTCCGCGCTCGATGAACACGACCGCGCCCACGACGAGCACCATGACCACAATCAGCACGATCAGACGGAACAGACCCATCTGCCCCGTTCTCAGCTGGTCGATCGTGTTCAACGCACCGGTCGGGAAATTCACCACGATCCCGGCAAAGATGATCAGCGACATACCGTTGCCGATCCCCCTCTCGGTAATCTGCTCGCCCAGCCACATGATGAAGCAGGTACCGGTCGTGAGGGTCAGCACGACCATGAGCCGGAACGCCCAACCCGGCTCATACACCAGCGGGAGGCCTCCAGCGATGTTGGTCTGGGCCTCGAGCCAAAACGCAATCGCGGACGCCTGGACAGCACACAGAACAAGCGTGCCATAGCGCGTGTATTGCGTTATCTTGCGACGCCCTAGCTCGCCCTCTTTTGACAGTCGCTCGAGATAGGGCCAGACGACGGTCAGCAGTTGGAGGATGATCGATGCGCTGATATAGGGCATGATGCCCAACGCGAAGATCGTCACTTGAGCCAGGTTGCCGCCCGAGAACATGTTGTACAACCCGAACATGGTCCCGGCTGCCTGCTGAGCCAGCACTGCCAATGCGTCCGTGTTCACCCCCGGCGTCGGGATGACACTACCAAGCCGATACACCGCGAGAATCGCGAATGTAAACAGGACGCGGGTACGGAGATCGGAGATTGTGAAGACGTTCCGTAGGCTGTCAAGCATCGGTGCGCCCCCTCCCGGTCAGCCCCAGTTCGGTCACGATCACCCGGTCACGACCTCAGTCTGTCCGCCGGCCGCCGCAATCTGCTCGGCCGCCTTCTGACTAAACTTGTGCGCCTTGACGGTGAGGGCGGTGTCAATCGCGCCTCGAGCCAGCACCTTGACGCGCTTCGAATTCGACCGGACAATGCCCTGCTCTCGAAGCAGTGCCGGCGTGATCTCGGTCCCCGCCTCAAAGCGATCGTTCAAGGTATCGAGATTCACAACGGCATACTCGATACGAAACGGGTTAAAGAATCCCCGCTTGGGTAGCCGCCGGTGCAAGGGCATCTGTCCGCCTTCGAATCCTCGTTTTCGGCGGAACCCAGAACGGCTTTTCTGTCCTTTGTGACCACGCCCGGAGGTCACACCCGAACCGGAGCCATAGCCTCGCCCGACCCTCTTCTTCGCGTGCTTGGCACCGTCTGGCGGTGCGAGATCGCTCAGATTCATGTCACTCCCCAACCTCGGTCACACGAACCAGATGTTGTACCTTGCGGATCATGCCGCGAACCGACGGGACATCCTTGAGCTCCACGGTGTGATGGAGCCGCCGCAGTCCCAACCCCCGCACGACCTGCGCTTGCCGCTTGTCAAACCCGATCGTGCTGCGCACCAGCGTCACTTTGACGTGCCCTGCGCTCGCTGTGTTGGTCATGTCTTCGTCCTGGCTACCCCGCCTGGCTGCCCGCATTCGCTGCATCCCGCGCCAAAGGCGCTGAGGTAGGCGGGGATCTACGCGGACAGCTCTTCAACATCGACGCCGCGTAATCGAGCCACCGTGACTGGATCCTTGAGCTCCATGAGCCCGGTAAAGGTGGCACGCACGACGTTGTGAGGGTTCTGGGTCCCCAACGACTTCGTGAGGATGTTCTGAATGCCGGCCGATTCGAGCACAGCGCGCACTGCTCCCCCCGCAATGATGCCGGTCCCGTCGGGCGCCGGCTTCAGCAACACACGTCCAGCCCCAAACCGCCCGACGATGGTGTGGGGAATTGTCGTGCCGCTGAGGGGCACACGTAACAACGCCTTCTTAGCGGCCTCGATCCCCTTCTTAATGGCCGACGGGACTTCCTTGGCTTTACCCACGCCAAAGCCGACGACGCCGTGGGCGTCACCTACGACAACCAAGGCACTAAAACTCAGGTTCTTTCCACCTTTGACAACCTTGGTGACCCGGTTGATGGAAACCACCGTATCTTTCAGGTCGAAATCGGTCGGGTCAATCTTCGGTCGCGATTCGCTCATGACTCTGTCTCACAGCCCACAAACACACCCAGGGGCCAGCCAGCCCAAACCCTATCCTCGGAACGAGGTGGGAGGCCGCTAGAACTTCAAGCCCGCCTCTCTGGCGGCGTCGGCGACGGTACGAATTCGACCGTGATACAAGAACCCGCCACGGTCGAACACGACGCTCCTAACCCCCTTCTCGAGGGTTCGTTCGGCCACCACTCGTCCAACGACCTGCGCCCCAGCGATGTTCCCGCCGCGAGCACCGTCGGCGAAACTGGCCCGTAGCGCCGATTCCGTGCTGGATGCTGAGGCGAGGGTGGTCCCGGTCGTGTCATCGATGACCTGGGCCGAGATGTGGGCCAGGCTCCGAAAAACCGACAACCTGGGCCGGTCTGACGTCCCAGTGACTTTTTTCCGCTGACGCAGCGCGATCCGTCGACGCCGATCCTTCTTTGTCTTGACTCTCATGGCCCACCCAGCCGTACTACGCTCCGGTCTTACCGACCTTCTTCTTCAGCACTTCACCGGTATACCGAATTCCCTTCTGCTTGTAGGGATCTGGTTTCCGCAAACTTCGAATATCCGCCGCAACCTGTCCCACCTGCTGCCGATCAGCACCAGACACCACCAAGTGAGTCTGGTTGTCCACGGACACCCCTACCCCTTCCGGAATGTCGAAGATGACCGGGTGTGAGTATCCCAGCGCGAACGTGAGACGTTGACCTACAACCTCAGCCCGATACCCGATACCGACAATATCCAGCTCCTTTTTGAAGCCTTCCGATACCCCTGTGACCGCGTTCGCCACCAAGCTACGACCAAGTCCATGAAACTTTGACAACGCGCGGTCGTCCCGCTCGAGCCGAGCCTGTAGCTTGCCGTCGTTCATCTCGATGAGCACGCCCGGCGGCAGCGGTTGCCGTAACGAGCCTTTTGGCCCCTTGACCTCAACTGCTTCCGGCGTGATCTCGACCGTGACTCCAGAAGGAATCGGTATCGGTCTTTTTCCCACTCGCGACATCTCGTGACTCCCCGCCTTCGTTCGCGTCGCCTCTCACCGCGAACTACGGCAAGGTCGCGCCGTAGTCTTGGCGAAGGTGGACTGTTTCCCGCCTCGCTCTACCAGACGTTGCACAACACCTCGCCGCCGACACCCACTTTGACCGCTGCGCGGCCGGTCATGACCCCCCGCGAGGTTGTCAGAATACTCGTGCCGAGCCCCGCCAGCACCGGAGGGACATCGTCTCGACCAAAATACACACGTCGACCGGGACGGCTAACCCGCTGGATCCCGGTAATGACATTCTCCCCGCGCGAGCCGTACTTCAGCTGAATACGAATCATCGACCGCGCCTTCTGCCTGCGTTCGACGACCACGTCGACCATCTTGAAGGACTCGATATAGCCCTCGCTCTGCAGAATCCTGGCGATCTCCGTCTTGAGCCGCGACGCCGGCACGTCGACACGCCGGCGACGCGCAGACGTCCCATTACGGATTCTCGTCAACATATCGGCGATCGGATCAGTCATGTCTGTGCATTCTTACGTGGAACTCTACCTAACACCGAGGCTCCGCTCGCGGGGGGCCCCAACGCCCCGCTCCGCGTCTTGGCGGGCGCGCGTGTGCGCGCCGAACGGTCATCTCATCAACCGATGGTCTCCGGTGAGCCAGCGTGGGCTGTCTACACGACGGCTCAGATCCTCATCTGCTTACCAGCTGCTCTTCGTGACACCCGCGACATCGCCCTCCAGTGCCAGCCGGCGGAAACACAGCCGGCACAGCCTGAATTTGCGAATGAAGCCTCTCGGGCGACCACACAGACGACAGCGATTCCGCAGCCGAGTCTTGAATTTTTGAGGCTTACCCTCTTTGACGATCTTCGCGGTTGTGGCCATCTACTATCCTCAAGCGCAACAGAGCGTATGTATCTCGGCTCGCACCCTATGCTTTGTTACTGCGTCCTAAACGGCATACCCATAAGCTGGAGCAGCCGTCGGCCTTCTTCGTCGGTGTTGGCCGTGGTGACCATCGAAATGTTCATCCCGCGAGACTTGTCGACCTTCATATAGTCAATCTCGATGAACATCAGCTGGTCCGGCAGCCCCAACGTGTAGTTCCCACGACCGTCAAACCCTTTTGGAGAC
>JAYZGM010000252.1:0-6858 GCA_036336225.1 Acidobacteriota bacterium
TCGGATGAGGCGTGTGTCACGGACTCTCAGAATCATCGAATGACTCCACGATGGGTGTTAGGTCGCACCCATGTGTTTACGGGGCGACTTGTTGCGGGCGAGTTGGCAATTGTACCTGACCGACGCCGTCCGCTCGGCCGCCGCGATCTAGGCCGAACCGTCATATCTGATCTCACATCTGGAATTTGAGTGGCTTCGATGGCACGTCTTTGAACACCCGGGGCCCACGCCCCGCGCCGCTCCTCCGCGGCCGTGCGCGTGCGTGGCTGCCCGGCCTGACTCTGGACGCTGGCTGACTGTCCCATCTGGGTAGCACGAGTTTCTCCGGCGGCGGCAGCGTATGATCCACGCCGTGAAACGCATCGATTTGAACGGCGATGTCGGCGAGTCCTTTGGTCCCTACACGATCGGCGCCGACGAGGCGCTGCTGCGTCACATCACGTCAGCCAATGTGGCGTGTGGTTTTCACGGTGGCGATCCATCTGTCATCCGACGGACAGTACGGTTGGCGACCAATGAGGGGGTGATCGTTGGCGCGCATCCTGGCTACCACGATCTGCTCGGGTTTGGGCGGCGGGACATCGCCATGCGTGTCCGCGAGCTCGAAGACCTCGTGGTCTATCAGGTCGGTGCTCTTGCGGGTGTCGCGGCGGCGGAGGGGGCGCGTCTCCACCATGTGAAACCGCACGGCGCCTTGTACAACCGGGCTGCCCGTGATCGGATCTTGGCCGACGCTATTGCGCGTGCGGTCTTGGCGGTCGACGATACCTTGGTGTTGGTCGGGCTCTCAGGCTCGTGTGTGCTCGATGCTGGTGAGGCCATCGGACTCCGAACGGCCGCGGAGGTGTTCGCCGATCGCGCCTACTGTCCCGACGGGTCGCTTGTGCCACGTGACGAACCAAACCCGCTCGTCACTGACCCGGGCGAGGTCGCCGACCGCGCGCTTAGACTGGTGCAGGACGGAGAGGTCATCGCCCGGACTGGGGACGTGGTGGCGTTACGCTGTGACACCATGTGTGTGCATGGGGACACGCCAGGGGCCGGGACGCTGGCCGCACGGATCAGGAGTAGTCTCGAGGCGGGGGGCGTTCGAGTGTTGCCCCTCGGCATCGATCCTTAAGGCTCCCGTCGTGAAACCCGCGGGGCACTGACAGCGGCGCCGGTCTCGGCTGATCGGTGATGCGTTCAGTGCACGGTGTAGGGCTCGGTCAACAAGAATTCAGCGATTTCCACGTCGAACTCGGTTCCGTCGGCGGTCACCATCTGATACGTGCCGCGCATGGTGCCAAATGGCGTCGCCAGTGGGCAGCCGGAGCTGTACTCGAATACTTGGCCTGGGTCCAGGGTTGGCTGTTGACCGACGACGCCGGGTCCTTTGATCTCCTCGGTCGCGTTTGCCCCGTTGGTGATGATCCAGTGCCGACTGACCAACTGGGCCGTCTCTGTGCCTTCGTTCGCGATACGCACCGAGTACTTGAATAACCACCGGTTGTGACGGGCCTCTACGTGAGAGAACGTGGAGGTGACCGTTACCCGGATTCCCCGGGTGACCGCTTCTGATTTCTGGGTCCCGCTTCCTTGCATGCCGTCCTCGTCTTGACTGCGAGCTGCCTTATTCCGACACCGACGCGCGGCGTCAGCCGTATATTGTCAGCGTTGTAAGCCTGGTCTGGCCAAGCGCCATCTTTTCATGATCTCCATTGGCACGCTCCTCGGGGGCTATCGCACGGGGTACTTCCCCATGGAGGTCAACGGTGACATCCGGTGGTTTTCACCGGAACGTCGGGGTGTGATTCCATTGGACGAGTTCAAGGTGTCACGACGTCTGGCCCGGTTGATTCGGCAAGACCGTTTCCGATGCACCGTCAACGCCGCGTTTCGAGACGTCATCCAAGCGTGCGCCTCTCGACCCAACACCGCCGGTAACTGGATCGACCCAGAGATCCTCGAGAGCTATTGTCTCCTGCATCGCGCCGGTCATGCCCACTCGGTGGAGGTATGGCATGAGGGACGACTGGCCGGCGGGCTGTATGGCGTCAGTCTCCGCGGGGCCTTCTTTGGGGAATCGATGTTTCATCAGGTCCGCGACGCCTCAAAGGTCGCGCTGTCGACACTGGTCGGACGACTTCGACACCGTGGGTACGTGCTGTTAGACGTGCAATGGGTGACCCCGCATCTCGAACAGTTCGGCGCGGTCGAGATAGCACGCTCGCTTACGCTGACGCGGCGCGGCGAGGGTATTGAGCTTGACTGAGTGTTTGATGGCAGCCCCGCCCTGGCGTCAGGGCAACCAGTTCGTTCGAGCTGAGAAGCACTTCTTGAACGAAGAGTTGTTCATGACCCCGGAACGAGCCGTGAGGCGAGTCCGAGCTAGGGCTGCACATAGCTCGGTCGCCTCGGGTCCTGAGCAAGTTCCCAGCTGAGTTGATGGACCAGTTTCACGATTCGGGTCATCTTGGGATACCGGATTTTGTCGGCGCGGTCGCGTTCCGTGTGGTAGTCCGGGTGAAGACCGGTGTGGATAAAAATGGCTGGCACCTCACGATACAGGAATGGCCACTGATCGCTACGACGCAACAGATTGGACGCGTTATTGTCATACCGAAACCGGAGCTCGAGCGCGGTTGATGTATTGGCCTGGGTCGCCGCTCGACGAAGATCTGGTGAGCGGGAGTAGCCCAGAATGTTGACCGCGTTTCGGTTCGTTTCCGCCGTCTGTGGCTCGAGACCCCGGAAGCGGATGCCGCCCCCAGAGGGTATCTCCTCGTCTCGGCCGATCATGTCCATGTTCAGCACCGCGACTGTGTCGTCCAACGGATGCAGTGGTGACCGGACATAGGCCCACGCCCCGAGGAGGCCTTGCTCTTCTGAGTTCCACGCTGCTAACAGGATTGACCGTGCTGGTCGCTGGCCCTCCGTTGCGGCGACCGCGTAAGCTTCCGCGATCTCGATGAGCGCGGCGACGCCGGACGCGTCGTCGTCGGCACCATTGAAGATTTGTGGTCCCTGGGCGCCATCGTGATCGTAGTGCGCACTGATGATGATCCACTCGTTTCGTCGGTGCGGGTCCGACCCCTCGATCAATCCGACGACGTTGCGATTCTCGATCACGTGACGCGCGACCGTTGTCGTGATCTCGATCCGCGGTCCGGTGAGTGAGATCGCCGGGGCGCCGCCCGCACGTTCCGCCCGCTCGGCCAGTTCGTCAAAACGCTCGCCGGCCTCCCTGGCGAGTCGGTCGGCGAGTCGCGCCGAGATGTGGAGGACGGGGATCTGCACAGCCACGACCCAGCTTGCGAGGTTGTATCGGGCCACGCGAGGAGGACGTGTTGGCCAGATTTCCCGCATCGATCGCGTGAGGCCTTGACTGTTGCCATGGTTTCGCGCGTCCGGTGCGACGAGCACCGCCGTGGCACCGCGGGCCTGTGCGGCCAGGACTTTGCGCACAATACGGGCCTCTTCTGACAGCACCGTACCGTCAAAGACGCTGTCCGCGCGATGCTCACCTGGCTCGTGATTGAGCATTAAGGCGATGGCGCCGTCTAGCTGGGCGGTCCGGTAGTCGTCATGTTCGAGACTAGGCGCGTCGATGCCAAACCCGACAAAGACGAGCGGTCCGGTAGCGTGTCCGCTGCCGCTTGAGGGGTCCGGGTAAAATGAGTCGCCGAGTTCCATCTCTGATCGACGCCCCCCGTCGATGGTGAACTCGTTGTTCTCACCAAGTTCGGTGGTGACGAGACGAAAGTGGTGAAAATAGCTGCCATCGGTACCCACCGCGGTCAACCCGAGCCGCGCGAACCGGGAGCGAATGAACTCCGCCGCTAGGCGGTTCCCTCTGGTATCGGTTAGACGACCCGCCATCTCATCGCCGGCCAGGAATCTGAGGTCTGCTTCGAGGTCGCTGGCGCTGATCGTCTCGTTGCCCGGGGCCGGAGTGTGGTCTTGGGCGACGACAAAGACGCCGATGACGAGTACCAACCCGAGAAGCCAGCGTGCCTTCATTCGGGGCATTGTACCCGTGGCCGTCGTGTACGATGCCACGGGGAGATAACACACGTATGACCACCAGACAGCGTTGGAGTCAGGAAATTATTTTCGGCGGGCTCTACCGGTGGATCGGAACTGGCGTGTTCCTTCTCGCGGGTTGTGCAGGGACCCCACCCGAAATGGAACGCGGGTCATTCGACGTCATGGAACGGTCGATCCGCGAGTTGGCGAATGCCCTTGACTCCGGTGAGGTGACCTCTCGCGAGCTGGTGGACGGGTATCTGGCGCGGATTGACGCGTACGATCGGCGAGGCCCGCGGTTGAACGCCATGGTCGTGGTCAATCCGAATGCTCGACTGGAGGCAGACCGTTTGGACACTGAGCGGGCCGCCGGCCGGCTCAGCGGACCGCTCCACGGCATCCCGGTGGTGGTGAAGGACAACTACGACACCGCCGATATGCCTACCAGTGCCGGCGCTATCGGGCTCGCGACATCTATCCCCGCGGATGACGCCACGCAGGTGCGTCGACTACGCGAGGCGGGGGCGATCGTGCTGGGTAAGACCAACATGCATGAGCTGGCGCGTGGCATCACGACCGTGAGCTCGAACACGGGGCAGACCCGCAATCCTTACAACCCTGCTCGGAATCCGGGGGGATCGAGCGGAGGGACGGGAGCGGCCGTGGCGGCAAGTTTTGCCGCCGTCGGAATGGGAAGCGACACGTGTGGCTCGATCCGCATTCCGTCGGCCCATCATGCCCTGGTCGGGCTTCGGGGCACTCGAGGGTTCGCAAGTGGCGACGGCATCATTCCGCTGTCGACCACTCAGGACATCGGTGGGCCTCTGGCCAGAACGGTCGAGGACTTAGCCTTGACACTGGATGCGACGGCGGGATTTGACCCCGCGGATGAGGTTACCCGACGGAGTGAGGGGCGTATTCCCGCGACCTTTCTGGATGCTCTGAATATCGAGAGACTCCGGGGGACTCGGGTGGCACTTCTCGAGGAGCTACTTGGTGACGCTGGCGCCGAGGAGCCTGTGCGCGAGGTGATAGAAGCCGCGGCAGAGGAGTTACGGATGGCGGGCGCGGAGGTCGTCGAGATCGAGGACACAGACTTGACCGCGCTCTTGACTGACGCATCGGTCATCGGACTCGAGTTCAGGTCAGACTTTGATGCCAATTTGGCCAAAACCCCGGGTGCGCCGATTCGTTCATTGGCGCAGTTGGTCGGGCAGGGGCTGTTTCACGAGGTCGTCGACAGTGGTCTTCGTCGGTCGTTGGAAGTGGAGACCCTCGATACGGACGAGTATCGGGCACGGATTGCCAAGCGGGATGTCGTTCGCGCTGCGGTGGAGACACTGCTCGACGAACATGACCTGACGGCGCTGTTGTATCCGACCATTCGACGGACCGCTCGCCCGATCGGCGAGAGGCAGCCCGGCAGCAACTGTGCCCTGAGTGCTATTTCTGGGTTGCCGGCCATCACGGTTCCGGCAGGATACGCCGAGGATGGGATGCCGGTCGGTCTTGAGATGATTGGCCGAGAGTTCGCGGAGTTGGATTTGATCGGGTTGGCCTACGCCTACGAACAAGCCACCAGCCATCGTCGGTCACCACACAGCACCCCCAGTCTGCTATCGCCTCCGCCCCCAGTCGTCATGGTTCCCGAGCAGGTCGAGGACGGGCTCCGGGTCGGTGGGAAGTTTGTCGCGTTTCCATCGCGTCGGGAGGTGCGCTACGACGTGACTGTGTCCGGCGTGGCCGAGCCCGACATTCTCTTTACCCACGTGCATCGGAGTCATGATGGCCAGGCTGGACCGGTCGTGTATCTGCTTGGCGGGGTAGCTCGTGCACACGTGAGAGGCGTGCTCGACGTGACCGCCCGTGACTGGCAGCGACTTCGCGGTGGTGAACTCTATGTCGACGTCCACACTACCACGGACCTGCCCGGTGTCCGCGCGACATTGCAATGGCCAGACGAGGACTCGGCGAACTAGACATCTCCGAAGAGCAAAATGCGCGGAGTTGAATCACTTTTGCTCGCCCTTGCGGAGATGGCAGCCCTAGCGTAGCGGGGCGGTTGAGTAATGCCTGGTAGCGAAGCCTCCCCGAGACTCGGCGATTTGAGGCGAAGTCCCACTCGCAGCCGTGGCACAAGTTCCGGCGCATTCGATGACGCGGAATCCAGCGGGTCTGTACTGTGCATCAGTCAAATGCGGCCGGCATTCTCGCTCTTCACGTTCACACCGTGTTCGTCCGGCTCAGCGTCGGTCCGGTGCGACGCGGGACTTTCGCCACGGGCTGCTAGCGCGAGACGGTGAGTGCGGATCCGGGACCCACCGGCAACCCGAGCCACATCCAGACTACGAGCAAGACAGACCAGCACGCCAGAAACGCGATGGTATAGGGAAGCATGGTGGCCACGACGGTCCCGATGCCAGACCTCCGGTCGTAGCGCTCGAAGAACGCGACGATGAGGGCGAAGTAGGACATCATCGGCGCCACGATGTTCGACGTGCTGTCACCGATGCGATAGGCCGTTTGAGTCAGTTCTGGGCTGTAGCCGAGCAGCATGAACATCGGGACAAAAACAGGTGCCATGATGGCCCATTTGGCTGAGGCGCTGCCCATGAAGAGGTTGATGATAGCGGACACCACGACAAAGCTCAGCATCAAAGGGATACCACCCAATCCCGAGTTTCGGAGGGTCTCGGCTCCCTCGACGGCCATGATTAGTCCGAGGTTCGTCCAGTTAAAGTACGCCACGAACTGGGCAGCAAAGAACACCAATACCAGGTAGGTGCCCAGCGTACTGATGGTCTTACCCATGCCGTTCATGACGTCGGCATCGTTCCGGAAGGCACCGGT
>JAYZGM010000253.1:0-18055 GCA_036336225.1 Acidobacteriota bacterium
ATGTGGAGGCGCCGTTACCCGAGGCGACGACTGGGCCTGACGTGTACCTCAAGCCGAAGATCAGAGTGGTTGAGGCCCAGGTGGAGCGCCACGCGACCTTTGCCACGTTACTGGCGTCGCATGATCTCGGTGAGGTCGCGCATACCTTTGTCGAGGCGATGCGACCGGTGTTCGACCCGCGCGCACTTCAAACCGGACATTCCTACAAGCTGATTTACGACACGGAGGGGCGATTCCGGAGACTCGAATATCACGTGGACGACGATCAGTATCTCAAGGTTGCCAGGAAACCGAACGCGAAACCCGAGTTCGAAGTCGTTCTCGTCGACTACGAAAAGACGCGTGAACAGGTTTCGATGTCTGGAGCGATTGATCGCGAGCACAATTCGCTGATGGCCGCGATGGCAGCCGGTGGTGGCCACGACCTTGTGGCGATGTCCATGGCCGAGGTGTTTGCAGGCGAGATCGATTTCAACACCGAGCTTCGGCTCGGCGATAGCTTCGACCTGCTCTACGAACGATTTGTCCGCGACGACGTCCATGTCACCTATGGTGATGTGATCGCCGCGAGTTTCAACAACGATGGCCGCGAGCTGAGCGTTTACTTGTATGACGTGCCGGGTGAAGACCCAGCCTACTTCGATGGAGACGGACGCTCAATGAAGCGGCAATTCCTCCGTTCTCCATTACCATTCGAGCCGCGGATCACATCGAGGTTTTCCTATCGTCGTCTGCACCCGGTACTGGGCACGCACCGTGCGCATCTGGGGGTGGACTACGGTGCCCCGACCGGGACGCGGGTCATCGCCGTTGCCAAGGGGACGGTAGTCTCAGCCGGGCGGAGTGGTGGCTCCGGCAACATGGTGCGGCTGCGTCACACGAACGGCTATGAGACTTGGTATCTGCACTTGTCGCGGTTCGCCAAAGGGATCCGGGCCGGGGTTCGGGTCATGCAGGGGCAGGTCATCGGGTATGTCGGGTCGACGGGGCTGGCGAACGGCCCCCATCTGGATTATCGACTTCGCAAGAACGGGACATTTGTAAACCCCCTGATTGAGCACCGCAACCTCCCCCCGGGTGACCCGGTTCCGCCGGAGCAGATGCCAGACTTTCGCCTCGTGCGGGACCGTTTGCAGGCACAGCTTTCCGGGCACCACCGGTCGACCAGGAACGTGTCGTTGGGGGCCAGCGCCCAGTAGACGTCGTTTTCACGTTAGCCGCCGTTCTCACCCAAGTTTCCATGGCGCCAGACGTGTGGGAGTCGGCTCCCCGCCGGCTACAAGTGTCGTTCGATCCATGAGAGTTCGACCGTTTCGTGCCCTCCGTCCAGAGCCACACGTTGCGGCGGCCGTCGCCGCGGTGCCCTATGACGTCGTGACCACCGAAGAGGCAAGGGAGTTGGCTGCCGGCTCCCCCTTGAGCTTTCTGCATGTCACGAGAGCGGAGATCGGACTCGACTCGTCCGTCGACCCGCACGATCCCGCGGTCTACGAGACGGCGCGAGAGAACCTCGCCCGTCTCCGGCAGAGGGCGCCACTCGTGGTCGAAGCGGAACCCTCGCTCTATGTGTATCGTCTGCGGCACGGTGACCATGTGCAGACCGGGTTGGCGGGCTGTTATGCGTTGGACGACTATGAGCAGGGGGTCATCAAGAAGCACGAGCGGACCCGACCCGAGAAGGAAGACGATCGGACGACGCACATGGTGACTGTCCGGGCCCAAACCGGCGTCGTGTTCTTGACGTACCGCCACACCGCGACTCTCAGCGAACGGATCGACGCGGTGTGTGCGGGCGCCCCACTGTTCGACTTTGAAGCTCCCGACCAGGTGCGCCATACCGTCTGGCGGGCGGCCACCCCGGCCACGGCCAACCTCGTGAGCGCGGTCGAAGCGGTGCCCGCGCTCTATATCGCCGACGGCCATCACCGGGCCGCGAGCGCCGCCCGTGCGCGACATGCGCTGGCCACGCACACTGTACGCACCTCGACGGACACGTACGACCATGACTTCTTCCTCGCCGTGGCGTTCCCTGACGACCAGACGCGGATACTGCCTTACAACCGCGTCGTGTCGGAGTTGACCGGTCAGACCGGGCCTCAGTTCCTCGACGCCATATCGGCACGATTGCCGGTAACGCCCTCCTTGGAGGCCACGCCCCCGAAGGGCGTGGTGGCGATGTATCTGGGTGGACGGTGGTATCACGTCGGGCTGAACCGTGAGCGGGGATCGAGCGCCGACCCGGCTTCGGGGCTAGACGCGGCGCTACTTGAGGAACAGGTGTTAGCGCCGGTGCTGGACATCCGGGACATCCGCACAGACCCGAGGGTGCGGTTTGTCGGGGGAGTTCGTGGAACGGGTGAGCTCGCGAGATTGGTCGATTCGGGTGAGGCGAGGGTGGCGTTCTCATTGGCCCCGGTCACCGTGTCCGAGTTGCTGACTGTCGCAGACAGTGGCGGCATCATGCCACCGAAGTCCACGTGGTTCGAACCCAAGCTGCGAGATGGCTTGCTGACCCATGTGATTTGACCCACGCATGACTACTTCCGCAACACACCGCGTACACAACTTCGGGGCCGGTCCGGCCGTGCTCCCGGAAAGCGTGCTCGAAGAAGCGCGTCATGATCTCGTGGCGCTGCCAGATGTCGGGATGTCGGTGCTTGAGATTAGCCATCGCTCGGCCGTCTTTGATGGAGTGCTCGACGCGGCCGAAGCCGATTTGCGCCAGTTGGTTGGCATCTCGTCCGAGTATCACGTGTTGTTCTTACAGGGTGGCGCCAGTCAACAGTTCGCCATGGTTCCGATGAATCTTCTGGAGCCTGGCGGAGTAGCGGACTATACGCTCACCGGGACGTGGGCACGAAAAGCAGCGACCGAGGCGAAGAAGTTTGGTCACGTCAATGTTTGCGCCTCGACTGAAGACGAGGCATTTACGCGTGTGCCGGACATGAACGGGCTGCAACCCACCCCGGGCGCCGCCTATCTCCATGTGACCTCGAACAATACGATTGTTGGCACCCAGTGGCCGCTGCTGCCATCAGGCGTCGAAGCGCCCCTTGTCGTCGATGCGTCGTCCGATCTCCTGAGCCGCCCCGTCGATCTGTCCGGCATAGGTGTGTTGTACGGGGGTGCCCAAAAGAACCTCGGGCCAGCCGGTGTGACGCTGGCCGTCGTGCGCAAGGATCTCGCTGAGCGTGGGGCCGACACCTTGCCGTCGACGCTGCGCTACGCTGTGGCGGCGCAGCATGGGTCGCGCTACAACACGCCGCCTGTCTTTGCGATCTATTTGTCCGGGCTCGTCATGAGGTGGATCCGGGAGCAGGGAGGGCTCGCCGTCATGGACACACACAACCGTCGAAAGGCGGAACTGCTCTACGGCGCGATTGACCGCACCGACTTTTATCGCGGCACCGCTCAGCTCGGGAGTCGGTCACTGATGAATGTCACGCTGCGACTCCCCACCGAAGAGCTCGAGCGGCGTTTCCTTATCGAGGCGGAAGAGGCGGGAATGGTCGGGCTGAAGGGACATCGGTCGGTCGGCGGGCTCCGAGCGTCCATTTACAACGCCTTTCCTGAGGCTGGGGTTACCGCGCTCGTCCAGTTCATGGCAGAGTTCGAACGCGTCAACGGATAGAACGCCGAGGTCGATACGAGTTAGCGATGAGGCTGGTGAGGTGACACCGTGAGACAGGTCCAGGGGTCCGTCGTCTGCCCACAATGTGGACGCCTCGTGGGTGTCAATGAGGAGAAATGCCCGTTCTGCGGCGGGTGGCGACCGGGTCTGTTCGGATGGGCAACCGTTCTGCGGCGAGCCCTGGGTGGTCGTCTCGACCTGTTTTCACTCATCGTCGTCGCGTGCGGCACCTTGTATGCACTGGCCCTGCTCCTGCAGCCAGAAGCGATCCTGCAACCGGCAGGCTTGCTCTCCCTACTGTCGCCGGGGAGCCGGGCGTTGT
Source organism: Acidobacteriota bacterium (assembly GCA_036336225.1). Taxonomy (GTDB): domain Bacteria; phylum Acidobacteriota; class Vicinamibacteria; order Vicinamibacterales; family UBA8438; genus JAJEEA01. Next base: position 3,954 of record JAYZGM010000253.1, read on the forward strand.
TGCAGCTCGGGATGACGGGTGGGTTCGCGATGGACCGCGGATGGTGGTGGACGCTGCTGACGGCGATGTATTTGCACGGCAGTCTGCTGCACATCGTCTTCAACGTCATGTGGATCCGGAATCTGTGGCCGGCCGTTAGCGAGGTCTATGGGCCCGGGCGTGCCTTCCTATTGTTCAATCTCGCCGGCGCCGGAGGGTTCCTGATCTCGAACCTGATGAGTGGCGTGCCAACGATCGGCGCGTCGGGCAGTATATTTGGGTTACTGGCGGCGCTGATTGTCTACGGCCGTCGCCGGGGAAGCTCCATCATGACCCAACAACTGTGGCAGTGGGCGATCATTCTCGGGGTGTTCGGTTTCATCATGCCCGGGATCAACAATTGGGCCCATGGCGGAGGCTTCGCGGCCGGGTGGGTCGGCGCCCAACTGATGAGTCTTGACGACGACCGGCAGGACAGCAGCTGGGTGTTGCTCTCCTCGTTGGTTTTGATCGTGGTTACCGTTGTCGGGATCGGTCTCTCGCTGGTTCGGGTAACCGGGGAGTTGCTCGGCTAGCGGCTAGACACCACTCTCGGGTTCGCGGGGTCCGGCGCCGGGTCGTCGCCGTCGCCGTCTGCGTCGCCGTCGCCGTGGCAGACGGTCCTCTTCCGGTGTTGCGGCTTCACTCTCGGCCTCGGCTCTCCACCGGTCGACGAGTTCCGTCGCCTGACCGTGAATCTCCATCCACGCGACTGCCGCGCTAAACGCGGAACGCTGGAGCACGGTTCGTCGTCCTCGCGCGGAAAGACGATCGTCGGTAAGTCGTCCTTGCAAGTCGAGTACCTGTCGGAGTCGTTCGAGATCGCGTCTGGCGATCGGGAGCACCCCGAGCGAGACCTCGAGAGGACGCTTTGCCAGTGGCTCCTGTGCCGCCCTCCGGCGGGGGCGCTCGATTCTGGCGAAAGACGACACAAGACTTCCCAACAAGATCGGATTGGCCAGCGTCGGAGGGACGTCGTCGAACCGACGGCGATACCGATCCAACGCTCCCAAGGAGTGCCACAACGCAGCCGAGCGTGCCTTGTGCAGCTCTGGAGCGAAGTGCTTGAGAAGACCGGCGTCACCGAGATTTCGGATGATCCGTTCGCTGGCCCCGCTCCGGGCGATCTTGTAGAGCTCCTCGAGTAGCCGGGCCGGTGAACTGTGGACGATCTCACCACGATGCCGACGAATGGCCGTGGTGACGACGGGGTCGATCGACAGATCCAAACGCGCTGCGAGCACGATCGCCCGGAGCATTCGCACAGGATCTTCGACAAACCGGTCGTTTGGATTACCGATGCTGCGGATGGTGCGGGTCCGAATGTCCCGCATGCCGTCTACATAGTCGAGAATCGAACGGCTCGAGGCGTCGTAGAAGAGGGCGTTGATCGTGAAATCACGCCGGGAAGCGTCTTCCTCTGAGCTTCCAAACGTGTTGTCTCTGGGGATCACCCGCCGAGGACGCACCCCTTTGGCTTCGGCCTCGCGACGCGCCCGTGCCCGTTCCGCCTCACGGGCCGCGCGCTCGGTGTCAGTCTCGGGTGGCACTTGCTTGCGAAAGGTGGCCACCTCGACGGTCTTGTCACCGAACTTGACATGCGCAAGACGAAAGCGACGACCGATGATCCAGCAGTTTCTGAACAGCCGCTTGATCTGCTGAGGATGGGCGGAGGTGCCGATGTCGAAGTCCTTTGGACGTCGACCCAGTAGGAGGTCCCGCACCCCTCCCCCCACGAGGTAGGTCTCGAAGTCGTTCCGCTGAAGCCGATCAATGACCGCCAGCGCGTCCGTGTCGATCTGTCGTCGGGAAAGCGCGTGTTCCGATCGCGGGATGGTCGTCGGCGCCGCCATCGGAAGACCATTATACCGCTCAACGTCCGTCGCCTCACGGTTCGGTTGGCCCTCTGAGAACCTGCATTGTGGTGTAATAAGTTGATAACAAGTAGTTTACGTGCTTTTTGCTACGTCTCGATCGGTCGCTGTCCGGTGACCGCTACCCCTTGGCCTCCATCCAGTTTTCGCCGATTCCCACATCGACCGTCAGTGGGACACGCAGATCCGCGGCTTCGAACATCGTCTTGCGGACTAGCTCAGCCACGGCGTCCGCGTCGTCGCGGGGGGCTTCCAGCAGAAGTTCGTCGTGGACCGTGAGAATCATCGGTGCCGTTGGGGGAAGCCGTTGAGCCAGCGTGATCATCGCCCGCTTGAGGATGTCCGCCGCCGTGCCCTGAATGGGCATGTTGACGGTGATTCGCTCGGCGGCGGCTCGAATCTGCCCATTACGGCTTCGGAGCTCTGGAACCAACCGGCGGCGTCCGAACAGTGTCCGCACTTCGCCCCGGTCTCGTGCATCCTCGGTCACTCGCTCGAGGAATCCTCGCACTTCCGGATAGCCGGCGAAGTAGGCGTCGATGAACGCCTGCGCAGCGGCGGGGGTGACGCCGATGTCTCGAGACAGGGTGAAGGCGGTCTTTCCATACAGGAGCGCGTAGTTGATGATCTTGGCGCGACGTCGCAGCTCATGTGGGTCGAGCCCGCTGTCAGACCCGAACACCGCTTGCGCGGTCAGGTCGTGGATGTCGTCGCCACGTACGAACGCCTCGATGAGCGTGGAGTCTTCGGACAGGTGAGCCAGTACCCGGAGCTCGATCTGTGAGTAGTCGGCCGAGATCAGCAGATGGTGGTCTCGAGCGACGAACGCTCGCCGAATCTCTCGCCCTAACGGTGTTCGAATCGGGATGTTCTGCAGATTCGGGTCGCTGCTGCTCAACCGACCTGTGGCCGCAACCGCTTGATTGAACGAGGTATGGACACGACCCGTGTCCGGTCGAACAAGTTGAGGTAACGCGTCCACATAAGTGCCTTTGAGCTTTTGGATCGTCCGCCACTCAAGCACCAAACGAGGGAGCTCGTGGACGGTGGCGAGCTCTTCCAGCACTTCCACCGACGTTGAAGCGGCCCGCGTCTTCCCCGTCTTCTTCTTTGTCGGGAGCGCCAACTTCTCAAATAGCACGACCGAGAGCTGTCGGGGAGAGTTGACGTTGAACTCCTCGCCGGCCACCTCGAAGATCCGACCCTGGAGCTCGGCCAACTGTGCGCTCATGGCCGCGGACTGCTCGGCCAGCGCGTCGGTCGCCACCTGTACCCCGGACCGCTCGATGGCGTCGAGTACGGGAATCAACGGGTGTTCAAAGTCGTCGTAGAGAGTCGCGAGTCGCTCATCCTCCAGCGTCTGTCTCATCGGTTTCGCCGCCTGGAGCGGCAGGTCGGCGCGTTCGCAGGCATACGACATGGCCGCGTCTGGGGGGACCCGGTCGAAGTCTGGTGCCTTTGCACCTTTTCCCCGCACGGTCTCGGTCGTGATGACTTGGTAGCCAGTCTGCTCAAGCGCGACATCTTCGAGGGTCGGAGTGGCGCGTGTCGCATCGATCAGATAACTCGCCAGCATCGTGTCGAGTTCAAGCCCCCGCAGGTGCACTCCCAGCTCGCCGAGCCACCTGAGCGATCGCTTCAGGTCATGGCCGACCTTACCGATCGTCGGGTCCTCGAAGATCGGTCGCAATTGTTCGAGAACGTCATCCACGGCGAGGCTGCCGGAGAGGTCGAGGCCCGATTGGGCGAAAGGCACGTAGCGTCCCGTTCGTGCGGCGGTCGACACGGCCAGCCCGACTACACCCTCCCGGCGGGGTGGACCGGAAACCGTTACGACGTGTAGCCCGAATCGGCGGCTTGATTGCAGCTCGACGGTTAGGGCTTGAAGCAATTCCTGGGTGTCGACAAGGTGATAGTCGGTGGTCACGCTCGCCGCGGTGGGAGCGTACTCCCGAAGCAGCGATTTGAACCCGAGCCGGGAGAACAGCTCGAAGCACCGCTCGCGGTCCGCCCCCTGGTATCGGAACTGGGTCGGGTCGTCCGGCACCGATAGGTCGGTGCGAATACGGACCAAGACCTGGCTCTGGCGGGCATCGTCGGCATGCTCCGTCAGCGCCTTCCGGTGCTTCTTGGTGGCGATCTTGTCCGTCTGTTCGAGAAGGCGGTCGAGGGAGCCGAATTCTGAGACCAACGACCGGGCCCCTTTTCCGCCGATTCCCGGCACACCCTTGACGTTATCGCTACTATCGCCCATCAGGGCCAGGACGTCGACGACCTGTTCGGGACGGACGCCGAATTTCTCCTGCACACCCGTTTCGTCATACCAGGTGCCCTCGTCCCGAGGGTTGAACACACGTACGCGGTCATCGACAAGCTGAAAGAAGTCTTTGTCGCCGGTCACGATCACGACATCAAGCTCGGTGGCGATCGCCCGCCGCGCCAATGAGCCGATCACATCATCAGCCTCAAAGCCCGTCTGCGTCACAATCGGCACCCCGAGCGCTTCGCATGCGTCATGCACCCACGGCACCTGCTCGGTGAGATCGTCTGGCATCGGTTGACGATTCGCTTTGTAGTCCGCCGCGAGCTGATGTCGGAATGTCGGGCCCTTGACATCGAAGGCGGCGGCCAGCAGCTCGGGCTCTTGGTCGCTCACCAGTTTCCGCAGCATCGTGATGAAGCCATACACCGCGTTCGTTGAACGACCGTCGGGTCCGGTCAGTCCATGGATAGCGTGATACGCCCGGTACATCTGGGAATTGCCGTCGATGAGAAACAGACGGGGTCGTGACATGTGGAAGGGCGGACAGTATATCCGACGGGAGGCGCGTATGGCTGATGGACCCGTATCCTCGAACACGAGGCAGGCGGCGGGGCTCGGGTCGGAGTGAGCCCCGGCTAGGGAGTGGTTGCCGTATAGCCGCGACGGGCGCGCACGCGATAGTCCGGGTTGCTGACTTCGACCCGGATGGAGTGCCATTCACCGTCGTTGGCATGTTGAGCCGGGTATCCGAGGAAGTATTGTTGACTCAACTCACGGGCGATGCCCTCGGTCGCGGGGTCGAGGTCGTCGATGCTGCGAATGATCTCGGTACGACCGCCGCTGTCGTCCGTCAGGTCCCGCAGGGCCCCCACGTTGACCCGTTCTTCCTGCCCGAACTGTTGAGGGCGGCCCCGGGGCAGCGGTGGCGGCCGTCGGCCACCCCCTGGAAACGGAAACGGTGTCGGCCCTGGGGCTGAAAAGGGCGGTCGGCCGCGGTTCCACACGCGACGAGGCGACGTTCTGCCGTCGATACCGATCGCGTAGATCAGAGCCTCGTTTTCCCTGATGAGTGCCCGCAGCACACGGTCGTCCGTCTCGCTGTTGGTGTCGTTGCCGTCGGAAATGACGAGCAGTGCTTTCTTGCGGTGCCGCCCTTCTGCGACTAGCGGTACCGATTCGGCCACCGCATCGTAGAGTGCCGTGCCACCCCGTGGGCGGATATCGCGTAGGGCTCGGGAGAGCCGGTCACGGTCGATGGTCCAGCCCTGGAGTAGGACCGGAGTGTAGCTGAAACGATAGAGAAAAATATCGTCCTCAGGACCGAGCAGGTCGTATAAGAAACGGTCGAGCGCGTGGCGCGCCGCATCCATCTTGCGACCTTCCATGCTGCCGCTGGTGTCCAAAGCGATTCCCAGACTCACCGGTACCCGCTCATTGTCAAAAAAAGTGATCTCGACTGGCTCGCCGTCTTCGAAGACCCGAAAGTTCTCTTGGGTCAACCCGCTGACAAAGCGCCCCCGGCGGTCGGTGACCGTCGCGGCGACGTTGATCAGGTCGATTCCGGTTCGGAACACAAACCGCGGGTCGTCGGTCGCGTCATGCGGCTGGCGGTTCTGCTGATCCTGCGTGGTCTGTTCGCGGGAGGCGCCGCCGTTCAGTGCCAGAGGCACTGCGGCCACGAAGGCGAACGCCGTCAGGATCGGTCGTCGAACCATTGGTCGACTAGGTCCCTGAGCGGGCAGTGGTCGACAGTGCCTGCTCATCCGGCTGCCGGCGGTCGATATGGGGCAAGCTCGTTTGGTCCTCGAGAAAACTGATTCGGTATCGGTTGATGGCGTCGGCGTCCGGGAGCGATATCGTGAACGCCGTTTCGCCACCTGGTTGCAACACCGCCACCGGTAGTGGGGTCTGTCCCGACCCAATCACGCCGCCGGCCCCATCAAGGACGGTGGCCGAGACGCTCAACATGGCCCGCGTTGTTCCTCCCAGAGGATTACGCACCGAGCCGGCGATGGTCAGGTAGTTGCCCTGTTTGGTGTGGCTGAGCGACAGGAGCTCGACCGGCAGCGGCGCCCCGCTCGTCTCGGTCATCGGCGCCTCAGGCCGAATCAACAATCCCGGTGCGACGATGGCCACAACCAAGACCGCGGTGGCGGTCATGAAAAGCAGTGACCGCACGGGGACATTGAGGAACGAGCGCCGTGGAGCCTGTCGCCCTCGGGACAGGTCCCGCGTGGGTCGACTGCCCGCGACGGTGCCAATCTGTGGGAGAAGTTCGTGTGCCCGGTCCTCAGTGGCACGGACCAACGGCCGCTCGACGTGCTCAACGGTTGTCCGGGCATCAGGGGCCGGCGTGGTCCCGTCTCGCGCGATGCGGCGGGAGTGCGCGGCCAGCTTCGCGAGGACCTCGGAGATGCGAGCGTCGGACCTTTTCCGTTCCTCCCGTACGAGACGCCACGCGACGAGGCCCATGACGAACGCCAGCGTCAGCGAGATGGTTGTGACCGCAGCGAGGGTGAGTTCGATGTCCACGTATCTGGAGCTCCTCCGCGTCAAGAACCACAAAAATGCAAAATGGATGCCGCTTTGGCCTCATCCGTGCCGCGGCGCGTTCCTATTTGATTTCTCGGACAATCCGCCCAGGAACTTGCCTCGGCTCGACTGTCTGGGTTTGGAGCATGTGACCGCTGCAGCGATCGTGGGACAGTTGGTGTTCACCAACGAGGTCAGCCGTCGGACTCGGGGTCCGGCTTCATCCCCTCGGTGAACTGCAGTCCCTGCCGCTCAGCGAGCGTACGGACCGGTTTGAACCCCTCCGCTTGGAGTGCCGCTTCAGCTCCTCCTTGTGCCCGATAGTGGGTGTCGAGCGATCGACCAGAGAACAGGGCGCCGAGACCACCCCTAGGGGCCGCGTCTATAATGAGACACCCGCCGCCTATCCTGAGAACGTGTCGTACGCCTTGCAGAGCTCCGACCCGTTCGTGGGGTCGCATCGTGCCGATGAGCTCGGGAATGACCACGACGTCGAACCACCCTTGAGCGAAGGGCGGTGTGCGTAGTGGGGCGATTTTTACGTCAACCAGGACGCCGTGACGCTCGGCGGCCCGACGAATGGGGGCGGCGGCCGCGTCTTCTGACACCAACGCAGACGCTTGGCCGCTGAGACCGACCTTGGCCGCGAGCAGGGCGAGCAGTCCGGGCTCAACCGCGCCGACCTGCAGCACCTTGTCCCCCAGTTGCAACCCGGTCATGACGACTCGGAGGTCTGATTCTCCCTTGAGTTTCTTGAAGATTGGCATGGTGGACCGAGACCCGAAGTTGTGACGGCGGGCTCCGGCGCGTCCAGAAACCCGCAGGGCGCCATGATGATATAGTGGCCGGCCGTGAAACACCCAGTCGAAATCGCGCCCGCCCGGGGCAAGCTTGGCGTCCTCCTAGTCGGTATGGGCGCCGTCAGTACGACATTTATCGCGGGCACGCTCCTGATTCGAAAGGGCGTCGCCCCGCCGATCGGCTCCTTGGCCGCCATGGGGACCGTCCGTCTGGGGAAGCGGAATGAAGGTCGGTCGCCACTCATCAAGGATTTTGTACCGCTGGCCCCGCTGGATGACCTCGTTTTTGGTGCGTGGGACATCTTTGAAGAGAACGGGTTCGAGGCCGCCACAACCGCCGGCGTGATCGACGCCACGATGCTCGAACAGATTCGACCGGAGCTCGAGGCGATTCGACCCTGGCCAGCGGTGTTCGACCAGCGCTACGTCAAGCGGTTGATGGGGACAAATATCAAGCGCGGCGCCAACAAGCGGGAGCTGGCTGAACAGGTTCGCGCAGACATCCGTCGGTTCAAGTCAGAGAACGACCTGGAGCGGTTGGTGATGATCTGGTGTGGCAGCACCGAAATCTTCATGACGCCGAGTGCCGAGCACGCCTCCATCGAGGCGTTCGAGACGGCGATGGAAGAGAACGCGACCGAGATCTCCTCGAGTATGGTGTACGCCTATGCGGCCCTCAAGGAGGGGATTCCGTACGCAAACGCGGCGCCCAACCTGAGCGCCGACATCCCGGCCTTGGACCAACTGGCACTTGATAATGGGTCCCCCGTGGCCGGGAAAGATCTCAAGACGGGGCAAACGCTCATCAAGACCATCGTGGCTCCTGGCCTCAAGGCCCGACTCATCGGTGTGTCCGGGTGGTACTCGACCAACATTCTCGGCAACCGAGACGGTGAGGTGCTCGACGATCCGGAGTCGTTCAAGACGAAGGAAGAGAGCAAAAAATCCGTTCTTGATTACATCCTGCAGCCCGAGTTGTATCCCACTCTGTACAACGACCTGTGCCATGTCGTGCGGATCAACTACTACCCGCCACGCGGTGATAACAAAGAGGGATGGGACAATATCGATCTGGTCGGCTGGTTGGGGTATCCCATGCAGCTAAAGATCAATTTTCTGTGCCGGGATAGTATTCTGGCCGCCCCGATCGTGCTCGACTTGGTCCTCTTCCTTGATCTCGCGAAGCGAGCCGGGATGAGTGGTGTGCAAGAGTGGCTGTCGTTCTATTTCAAGAGCCCTGTGCATGCCGAAGGGCTCTATCCGGAGCACGATCTCTTTATTCAGCTGATGAAGCTGAAGAACACGCTGCGATACATGCGTGGCGAAGAGCTCATCACCCATCTCGGTCTTGAGTATTACGACTGATGGGCTCACGGTGGCAGACCGCTCGGTTTGACCCCCGGATACGATGACACGAGGCCGGTCGCGAACGACGAGATGCCGCAGAGTCAGTTGCAGCCCATCCTGATCGGCGGTTTGTTCATGGGGGTGCTGTCAGCATTGCCAGTCATCTCTCTGGGCAACTGCTGCTGTTTGTGGGTCATGGGCGGCGGGATGGTTACCGCGTATCTGACCCAGCAAGGTCGTGTCGAGCCGATTCAGCTGGGGGAGGGCGCGATCGGTGGGTTTTTTGCTGGGGTTATAGGCGCGGTGGTCCATACGGTCGTGTCGGTGCCGATCCAGATCGTAACCACGCCGCTTCAGCAGGGCATGCTGGAGGGTCTGCTGGACTCTGCGGCTGAGGTTCCACCCGAGGTGCGAGAGATGGTCGAGAGCCTCGGCTCCGGGGGCAGCATCGGGGCGATTGTGGTCGGTTTCGTGTTCATGCTTGGCATCGGAATGGTCTTTTCGGCACTGGGTGGCCTTCTCGGCGCGCTGATCTTTCGTTCTCCGCCTCCGGCTATCCCCTCCGCCGTGCCCCCTCCCCCGCCGCTCTCCGGTTCGTAGCCCCGTGCTACGGAGGGACTCGCCGACACGCTCTGAGCCACCGTGCTCAGGACCTATCGCGAGGTGCCCTGGTCGAGGTGTCTTAGCTCTTGCTGCGTGACACCGGGGTCGGCGTGGTACCGGATCCAGGTGTTGACGGCCTGTTTGTGGGAGAGCTGAGCGGGCTCCGGGTCGTCCGGCGTCCGTTACAAACCCGTGTGTTCGAGGTCAACGTTGTGGCGATGCGTGGGGCGTCAACCAGACAGGTGGCTGGCGGGGGACAGCCGGCCAGTCTGATCGCGGTTTCATCAAGCGAGGATCGTGACGCGCTGGGCGAGCTCGAGCGTGCCGTCCAGGCGTTGTTGTCAGGGCCCATATGGAACGTGGCGCGGGGTTGCTGCAGGTGACGGATTTGCCGGAGCGCGTCCCGATGGTCGCGGACTATCTGGAGCGGTCACGACCGCGGCCCCGAGCGTCATCGAGTGGTCCGTGTTTGATGACGCGCTGCGGTTGCATCAGACCGATGAGGTGGCGGGGTCGATGACGTTGTACGAGCAGATTCTCGGGGTGCGTGAGGACAGCGCACTGGCTCAGAACAATCTCGGTGTGGTTCGCATGCACCAAGATTGACTTGGGGACGCTGAGGTCTTTCGTACGGCGCGACGTTACGACAACACGAACATTGACGCGTGGGTCAGCTTGGCGCTGGTGCACGACGCCGGAGGTGATCCCGTGGCGGCCCGGCGCACCCTGATCGACGGCCTCACAGTTGATCGACATCATGGACCGACCCACTGCAACTTGGGCCGGTTCTCCGGGCAAGATGGCGACTTGGATCGAGCCGTGAAGTACTACGGGAGCTTTGTCACCGATAGCGGGGTTGAACACCCGCAACTGGTTGACACCGTCCGTGTCCGCATGGACTAGTTGTTAGGCCGGCGGGCGCACGTGACGTTCGCCGCTGGGTCCTTAGGACCCTGACCAAGATACGTGAACATAATGTTCGAGGCTGACGTATCTTTAGGCAGATGCCCCTGCGCGGGTCCTGCGGGGGCGCCGTGTGCACAAGATGGCGCTAATCGAAACCTGTGACCTGTGGAAGACCTACCGGATGGGGAGCGAAGAGATACACGCTCTCCAGGGGGTCTCGTTGGAGATCGAGCCGGGTGAGTATGTCGCCATCATGGGGCCATCCGGCTCGGGTAAGTCGACCCTCATGAACCTGATAGGGTGTCTCGACACCCCCAGTCGTGGGAGCTACCTGCTCAATGACCATCAGGTCAGAGAGCTGGACGATGACGAGCTCGCGCGGATCCGCAACGAAGAGATCGGCTTCGTCTTTCAGACGTTCAACCTCCTTCCGAGGGCGACCGCGCTCCACAATGTCGAGCTTCCTCTCGTGTATGCCGGGGTTTCGGGTTCTGACCGCCGGTCACGGGCTCTCGAGGCTCTCGAGCTGGTTGAGTTAGCCGACCGGGTCGGTCATCGACCGAACGAGCTCTCTGGTGGCCAGCGTCAGCGTGTTGCGATCGCTCGAGCCCTGGTGAATTCGCCGTCGATTTTGCTGGCCGATGAGCCGACGGGAAACCTGGACTCGAAAACCGGCCTCGAGATCATGGCCTTGTTCGAGCGTCTACACGCCAGCGGCAATACCATCGTCTTGATCACGCACGAACCGGAGATCTCCAAATACGCCCACCGGGTCATTCAGTTGCGTGATGGGCTCGTTGAACGAGACGTGCGTCGAGCCGCGACGACCCCGACCGGTCCCGCCTAGACTCGTGCCCAGTGACCGGGCGCGACCTCACGCAATGGCGGGGGTGTTCCCGATGGCGTTCCGGGGTGATAGCCGCGCCGTCTCCAGGAGCAATCGCGTGTAGGGGTGATACGCAGTGTCGAAGATCGTCGCGGTCGTGGCCATCTCGACGATCCGACCGGTCCGCATGACCGCCAGCCGCGTCGTCAGGTGTCTCGCGAGACGCAGATCGTGGGTGATGAACAGCAGGGCCAGACCCGTGGGTCTGTTGCAGCTGAATCAGGAGATCCACGATATGTGCGCCCACCGTCGCATCAAGCGCCGACGTGGGTTCGTCGAGCACCAGGAGACGCGGTCTCAGCGCGAGCGCCACGCGTTGTCGCTGCCCTCCACTCAACGAGACCGGTCGGCGTGCGACCGTCGTGACTGGAAGTCCCACCTGCTGGAGAGGGTCGACCACTCGGGCCCGGCGATCCGCGGCGGTGCCGAGCCGGTGCACCACCAGCGGCTCCACCACGCTCTCTCCCACTGTCAGGCGCGGATTGAGTGAGGCGAATGGGTCCTGGAAGACCGGCTGAACGACCCGCCGCAAATCCCGCAACGCTCTGGGTGATAGCTCGTCGATGGACTTGGTGTCGAATCTGATGTCTCCGCTGGTCGGCGTGACGAGACGTAAGACACATCGGGCCGCCGTCGTCTTCCCGCACCCTGACTCTCCGACGAGTCCCACGCTTTCCCCCTCCTCGACCGTGAAGCTGACATCACGTAAGGCGTGCACCACCTGTGGGCGATGCCAGACCCTTCGTCGCAGATACTGTTTCGCTAGGTGCTCAACTTCGAGCAAGGGCATGACGCTATCGCGAGGCGTGGAGGTGGCATCGAACGGTCGTCCCCACATCGCTTTGAGTGACGGCGGGTGTAACCGTTTCACAGATCTCGTGCCGGTCGTGACATCGTGGCCAGAACACACACGCCGGTGGCACGGTGGCGGGCGCGGGTGACGGCTCGTTGAAACGCGGCACGAGTGTCGTTGACGGAGAGCCGGGTCGAGACGCCACGAGAACCCGTGCATACGGATGTCCCGGTGTGGTCAGTACCGCGCTGGTGGGACCATCTTCTACGACGTGCCCGCTATACATCACAGCTGTCCGGCTGGCACAGTGACGCACCACCTCCAGATCATGACTGATCAAGAGCAAGGCCATCTGTTGGCTTGTGACCAGGTCGCGCAGGAGTTCGAGAATCTGGGACTGTGTGACCGCATCCAACCCGGTGGTTCGTTCATCAGCGATGAGCAGCTTGGGACGTCCAGCAATGGCAAGTGCGAGCATGACTCTCTGATGGAGACCGCCCGACAGCTGGTGCGGATAATCCCTTGCGCGACAGGCCGGCTCCGGAACCCGCACGGTGTCGAGGAGCGCCACCATCTGGTCTTGAACGTCCGACCGAGAAGCAATCTCGTGTGTGAGGAGGGTCTCCGTGATCTGGTCACCGACTGTGAAGACCGGGTTGAGCGAGGCACTTGGGTCCTGCAGCACAAGACCGATGTCGCGGCCACGTCGCCGTCGCCAGTGCTGTTCGCTGTGCCGAGTCAGATCCGTCCTTTTCCAGAAGACGGATCCACTCGCGATTCGCCCCGGGTGCGGAACCAGCGCCAAGATCGACAAGGCCGTGATCGACTTTCCACTGCCTGATTCTCCGACGAGCGCAAGCGTCTCGCCCACCCGCGTCGTGAAGCTCACATCACGTATCGCGACCGTCTCCAGCCCTTCACTGTCGAATACGGTGGTGAGTTGGTCGACACGGAGAAGTGGCGCCGAGTCGCGCCGCCGGTCGGCCCATGCGCCACGCCCTACAACGCGTCCTCTCGATATTCGCCAAACACGGCGCGTAGCGTGTCAGCGATCTCCCCGACGGTAGCCTGGGCTTCGACCGCGGCGACGATCGGGGGGACGAGGTTGGCGCCACCTCGGGCCACGACCTCGACGTTATTCAAGGCGGTCCGCCATCGGGTCCGGTCGCGTGATCTTCGAAGGTTGGTGACACGACGACACTGGTCGGATTCGATGGCCGGGTCAATTCGCAAGATGTCGATGTTGACGCCGCTGTCGTCCCTGTAGCGATTGACACCGACGACGGCGCGTTCACCCCGGTCGACCGCCTGCTGATCGCGGTAGGCAGATTCTTGAATATCCCGCTGTATCGTCCCGCGCTCGATCGCGGCCAAAGTGCCACCCTCAGCATCGAGCCGGTCGAGGATCGCCGTCGCCCTCTGCTCGATCTCGTCGGTGAGGGCCTCGAGCGCGTATGCCCCCGCGACCGGATCGGGCGTATTGATCACCCCGGTTTCCGCGGCAATGACCTGTTGAGTGCGTAGGGCGATGCGTGCCGAGGTCTGGGTGGGAAGGGCGAGCGCTTCATCGCGGCCGTTGCAGTGGAGTGATTGCGTCCCCCCCAACACGGCGGCCATCGCCTGGAGCGCCACGCGCACGATGTTGTTGTCCGGTTGCTGCGCGGTCAGGGTGCTCCCGGCCGTTTGCGTGTGAAACCGGAGCTGTTGGGCCCGTGGCTCGGTGGCCCCGAACCGGTCACGCATCAATCGCGCCCACAGACGACGGGCGGCGCGAAACTTCGCGATTTCCTCGAGAAAGTCGTTGTGGGACGCAAAGAAGAACGATAGCCGGCGACCAAAAGTGTTGATGTCAAGACCTGTCTTCAACGCGGCTTCGACGTAGGCGATGGCGTGGGCGCACGTGAAGGCCACTTCTTGAATCGCCGTCGCGCCAGCTTCCCGAATGTGATACCCGCTTATGGAGATCGGGTGCCAGTTTGGGAGTTCTGCTCCGCAGTATGCGACGACGTCCGTGACCACGCGCAGCGACGCACGGGGTGGGAAGATGTAGGTGCCACGCGCCACGTATTCCTTCAGGATG